>JAILDR010000066.1 GCA_024689285.1 Bacteroidales bacterium
AGTGGTGGCATTCCAGTCGAAGATTTCCTGACAGGAGATTTGGAACGACTGTTAGAATCTATATAAAACAAGTAGGGCTGCCACATCATTGTGGCAGCCCTACAATTTTGTGCAAATCCCTACAGCTTATTCTGCGCTGAACTTGCAAACCAAGTTTCTGTCGCCATAGGCATCGTCGATGCGGGTGACGTGCGGGAAGTACTTGTCCTGAACGTCGCTCTTCATCGGGAAGCCAGCCTCTTCACGGCTGAATGGGAAGTTCCACTCGTTGGCCATCAGCATCTCCGCGGTGTAAGGAGCGTGGCTGATGATATTGTTGCCCTTCTCGGCTTTGCCGTCTTCGATGTCCTTGATTTCCTTGCGGATTTGGATCATGGCTTCAACGAAGCGGTCAAGCTCGGCGATAGGCTCACTCTCGGTGGGTTCCACCATCAGGGTTTCGTGGACAGGGAAGGCCACAGTAGGAGCGTGGAAGCCGAAGTCCATCAGACGCTTGGCGATGTCGATAGCGGCCACACCAACAGTCTTATTAATGGTATTGATGTCCAGAATCATCTCGTGGGCCACGTGACCATGATTGCCGGTATACAGAATCGGGTAGTAGTCCTTCAGACGTTCCTTCAGGTAGTTGGCGTTCATGATGGCACCCATGGTGGCTTTCTTCAGACCTTCACCACCCAACATCTTGATGTAGCAATAGGTGATGGTGAGGATCTGTGCGCTACCGAACGGAGCAGCTGAAACAGCGCCTTCCTGCTTGTTGCCACCGCAATGGAACAGGATGTGAGAGGGCAGGTAAGGTTTCAGATGTTCGGCAACACCGATAGGACCAACACCAGGACCGCCACCGCCGTGAGGAATGGCGAATGTCTTGTGCAGGTTAAGGTGGCAGACGTCAGCACCAATGAAACCGGGGCTGGTCAGACCGACCTGAGCGTTCATATTGGCACCGTCCATGTAGACTTGACCACCATTGTCGTGAACAATCTTCACAAGGGTGCGGATGCCGTCTTCGAAGATACCGTGTGTGGAAGGATAGGTGACCATAAAGGCAGCCAGATTATCCTTGTATTGCTCGGCCTTGGCCTTGGCATCTTCGAGGTCGATGTTGCCGTTTTCGTCGCATTTCACCACTACAACTTGCATACCAGCCATAGCTGCTGAAGCGGGGTTGGTGCCGTGGGCCGAAGCAGGGATCAGGCAGATGTTGCGGTGACCCTGGCCGTTGGCCTCTTGGTAACGACGGATGGTGAGCAGGCCGGCATATTCGCCGCTGGCACCCGAATTAGGCATGAAGCTCATGCCCTTGAAGCCCGTGATTTCGCAGAGGTCTTTCTCCATCTCGTTGATGAGTTCGAGGTAGCCTTCCACTTGGTCGGCGGGGACGAAGGGGTGGATGTTGCCAAACTCAGGCCAGCTGAGGGCATACATCGAGGTGGCGGGATTCAGCTTCATGGTGCAGCTTCCGAGCGGAATCATGCAGCGGTTGAGGCTGAGGTCGCGGTTCTCGAGTTTCTTCATGTAACGCATCATGTCGGTCTCGCTGCGGTATTTGAAGAACATCGGGGCTTGCATGAACTTGGAGGTACGCTGCATCTCAGCAGGGATGCCGCTGAACTTCTGGCAGTTCGGGTCGCAAACGAGCTCTTCGTGCTGTTTGCCGAGGGCTTCAGCAACGACTTGGCCGATTTCGTTGATGTCTTCGCGAGCGGTGGTCTCATCGAGGCTGATGCCGAAGTGTTGCTTGTCGATGATGCGGAAGTTCATGCCATGTTTTTCGGCGGCTTCCTTCACCTTGCAGGTGCAAGCGCCTTCGGGCAGTTCGAACAACAGCGTGTCGAAGAAGTATTTGTTGAGCTGCTTCACGCCAAGCTTGGCCAGTTCGGAGGTCAGCTTGCCAGCGAGGCAGTTGATATGATGTGCTATCTCGACCAAGCCCTCCGGACCATGATACAAGGCGTAGAAGCCTGACATGATGGCGAGCAAAGCTTGAGCCGTGCAGATGTTCGATGTGGCTTTCTCGCGCTTGATGTGCTGCTCACGGGTTTGCAGAGCCAGACGGTAGGCAGGATTGCCGAGTGCATCGACGCTGATGCCGATGATACGGCCAGGCATCTCACGCTTGTAGGCCTCGGTGGTGGCGAAGTAACCGGCATGAGGACCGCCGAATCCCATCGGCAGACCGAAACGCTGGTTGGAACCCAACACCACGTCGGCCCCCCATTCGCCAGGAGGCGTAATGAGGGTGAGGCTCAGCAAGTCGGCAGCAACGGCCACTTGCATACCTTTGGCTTTCCATTCGGCAACCTTGGCGCGGTTGTCGACAATCTCGCCAAACTGGTTGGGGCACTGGAGCAGGATGCCAAAGTATTGCTCGCTGCAATCAAATTTATTGACATCATCAACTACGATCTCAATGCCCTGGAAGTGGGCACGGGTCTTGATGACCTCGATGCTCTGCGGGAACACATCGTTGGCGACGAAGAATTTCTTTACGCCAGCTTTCACTTGGGCGCGGCTGCGGGCGTGCCAGAACATCAGCATGGCTTCAGCGGCGGCTGTGCCTTCATCCAGCAAAGAAGCGTTGGCTAAAGGCATTGCGGTAAGGTCGCTGACGACGGTCTGGAAGTTCAGCAGGGCCTCAAGACGGCCTTGTGAAATCTCAGCCTGGTAAGGAGTGTAAGAAGTGTACCAACCTGGGTTCTCAAGGATGTTGCGCATGATGACACCGGGGGTGATGGTGTTGTAGTAGCCCAAACCGATGTAAGTACGGAACTGTTTGTTCTTGGCACCCAGAGCCTTGAGGTGGCTGATGACTTCGTACTCGCTCATGCCTTCACCGATGTTGAGGTCTTTCGGCAGACGGATTTCGGGAGCGATGATTTCGTCGACAAGTTGTTCTTGCGATTTCACGCCAATGACCTTGAGCATCTTTTCTGCATCGGATGCGGTAGGGCCGTTGTGGCGTTTGATGAAGTTGTTTCTAATCATATACGATTTGTTTTGAAGATTATAATTTGTTGTTATTCAATTTCGTTGAGTTTGTTTTTCAAGTCATTCACGGTGTTGATGGTTTCCAACTCCGATACAGGAATTTTATGGAGTTTGATGTACCATTCTTTGAATGTGGCATAGTCTTTCAATATGGTAAATCGCAAATAGTCGTATTCTTCGCCCTCCACCTTGTTTTTGTTTTCCTTGAAGAGTTCATCGTATGGATCCATCATAATGGTGCGTTGATGGATTAAAGTCCAGAACTTCTTCTTAAATTGTACATTGGGGTCGTTTACATCAGGAAGCGAAGTGCTGTTTCCTTTTGTATTGGTTTGGGCTATATCTTGTTGCCCGTTGTTGTCAGTCGAATGTAGTGTAGTGTCAGTCTCTTCTTTTGTTGGAGTTTCTGCAACTGCTGGCGCTTTTTGGGTGTCTGCAGATAAAGTGTCTTTCGTTGTGGCAACAATTTCTGGTTCTGACTGTTTCGGTGTATGGTTACCAGGATTGGTTGAGCGGAAGACACTGACTGCCAAAACAACAACGATGCCAATGGCAGCTACGATAATGACGGGAATCAGGATTTTCCAAAGGTTTGAGGTTAGTCGTTCTTGAATGGATGTCTTCTCGTATTGTGCCACCAATTTGCCGTCGTAAATCTGGTTGTTGGTGAGTGTTTCAAATTTGAAACCCACGAAGGCATATCCTTTTGGTGCGATGATGTAATCCTGCACGTCGTGCCCGTCTTCGAATACCGAATATGGACATCCGTCCATCTTTGTGCCTTTTCCTGGGTCGATGCTATAATGTTTTTCCACAGAAACTTTGGTTTAATGGAATGACAATTCTTTAGTTATTAGTTCAATACCTTGTTCATGGTAATGTAATTGGGGTAGGCAAGCTGCTGTCCGTTGATGGTGATGTAGGGCTTCACCTTGAGGCCTACTTGAACAGGGTCACTGCTGGCTCCAGCCAATTTGAATGCCAGGTTCATGACGGCTTCGCCCGTCTCACCGCTGAACAGTTGGAACAGGTCGGTGGTGATCGGAATCGAGACGACGTTGCTGCCGTTGGCTGGAACGTTGATGCTTTGGTTCATCGAGGTGTTAACTACTTCCTTGCCGTTGAGTGTGATGATGTAATCCATTTTGGCCATCGAAGCAGCGATGGAATTGGGGTTGTCGACACCTACATTGACGTTGAAAGTCACTGGAAGTCGTTTGTTGATGATGGCGTTGGTGAGTGTGGCCAGTTGGGTAATGTTGAGGTCGGTCTTCGACATGCCTTTGCTCAAGTTGAAGCCAAGCATCTGGATATTATCAACGCTGTTGAAATTGAATTTGCAGGAGGCGAAATTGACAGTTTGGGCTACTTGGTTCAGGACTTCACATGAGGTAAGTCCCATCGTGACGAACAGAATGATAAGGGTTTTCTTTAGTTTTGACATATAATAAACTTTTGATTATCAATGAAACAAAAGGCTTTTTCAAAGAAAGGAGGAGCCTGACCCGATTGTTTTATACAAAGGTGCAATAATACGAAAAAAGTCGGACATGCAGCCCGGCTTTTTGGAAAATAATTTCAATGTATTTTATTCTTCTCCACGGCGTGAGGCGCGTTTGCGCTCCAGCTCGTCAAGGATAATTTTGCGCAGACGCAAGCTCTTTGGCGTGACTTCAAGATACTCGTCGTCGCGGATGTACTCCATATATTCTTCCAACGAGAAACGTACAGGCGGGATGAGACGGATGGCCTCGTCGCTGCCCGAAGCACGCACGTTGGTGAGGTGTTTGGTCTTGCAGACGTTGATGACGATGTCGTTGCTGCGGGTGTTCTCTCCGATGACCTCGCCAGCGTAGACGTCTTCGTTCGGATTGACAAAGAAGATGCCACGGTCTTGCAGCTTCCAGATAGCATAGGGGATGGCTTGTCCCGTCTCCATTGAAATCAAGGCACCTGTGTTGCGTTGAGGCATTTCACCCTTCCAAGGTTCGTAGCCTTTGAAGCGGTGTGAGACGATAGCCTCGCCTTCAGTGACGGTCAACAGCGTGTTTCTCAAACCAATAAGTCCTCTTGCAGGGATGTCGAAATCGAGGCACATGCGGTCGCCCTTGGGTTCCATCTGGGTCATTTCACCCTTGCGGGCGCTGACCTGCTCAATGACTCGGCCTGAGAAGTCTTCCGGCACAAGCACGGTCAATGCTTCAATAGGCTCGCACTTCGCATCGTCGATGTATTTCACGATGACTTTGGGTTGACCAAGTTGGAACTCGTATCCTTCACGTCGCATGGTCTCCACAAGGATGCTCAAATGCAAAATACCGCGTCCGTAAACCATCAGTGAATCAGGCGAGTCGGTGTCTTCCACTTTCAAGGCGAGGTTTTTCTCGGTCTCTTTATAGAGACGTTCGCGCAGGTGGCGCGAGGTGACGTATTTGCCTTCCTTGCCGAAGAAGGGTGAGTTGTTGATGGTGAACAGCATACTCATCGTTGGCTCGTCCACATGGATGGGAGGCAGTGCTTCGGGGTTCTCATAGTCGGCTACGGTGTCGCCAATCTCAAAGTCGTCAATGCCCATCAAAGCGATGATGTCGCCTGCTTCCACGGGTTTTTTGGTGCGCTCTTTGCCCAATCCTTCAAAAGTATAGAGCTCCTTGATGGTCGACTTGGTCACGGAGCCATCGCGTTTCACTAACGAGACGTTTTGTCCGGCCTGCAAGGTGCCGCGTTTCAAGCGACCTACGGCGATACGGCCTACGTAGGAACTGTAGTCCAACGAGGTAATCAGCAACTGAGGCGTGCCTTCTTCGAATTTCGCAGGCGGTATGGTATCGATGATGACGTCCAGCAGGTAGGACACGTTGTCGGTGACGTTGTTCCAGTCGTCCGACATCCAGCCTTGCTTAGAAGAACCGTAAACGGTGGGGAAGTCCAGCTGGTCCTCGGTGGCACCAAGATTGAACATCAGGTCGAAGACGGCCTCCTGCACCTCGTCGGGACGGCAGTTGGGCTTGTCCACTTTGTTGATGACCACGATGGGCTTCAGGCCGAGTTCGATGGCTTTTTGCAGTACGAAACGGGTCTGAGGCATGGGACCTTCGAAGGCATCGACCAAAAGCAAAACGCCGTCGGCCATGTTAAGGACGCGCTCTACCTCGCCGCCGAAGTCGGCGTGGCCAGGAGTGTCGATAATGTTGATTTTTACATCCTTGTAGCGTACCGATACGTTCTTTGAGAGAATGGTGATACCGCGTTCGCGTTCGAGGTCGTTGTTGTCGAGAATGAGTTGTCCAGGGGCTTCGTCTGATTCCTTGAAAAGTTGTGATTGGTAAAGGATACGGTCCACAAGGGTGGTTTTGCCGTGGTCAACGTGAGCAATAATCGCTATATTTCTGATATTCTGCATCTTGGTAAAAATTGCTGCAATATTTGAAGGTGCAAAATTACAAAAAAGCAGAAAAAGTGAGCCTATTTCATCCAGAAAAACTCCTCCTTAGCCACAATAGGCTTGAAATAATCATCAATAATGCCTTGTTCGACAAGCTCTTTCGGCGTGCCTTGGCGCAAAGGCTGCTGCGG
>JAILDR010000086.1 GCA_024689285.1 Bacteroidales bacterium
CTGCGCATATACCACAGGCTGCACATCATCCATAGAATGCCTGCAACCAATAATGCCCCAGATGCCCGCTGGTCAGAGAGCATCAGTATGGTCAAAACGTCGCAATTTGCCTGCGCCACCATCTGCGTCTCCTGACGGCCATCTCTTTTTACTGATGTCATGGCAATGCATGCTGTGTTTTTCAGTTCGGCTATGGTGAGATGACTACGATAACAGCTGATAGTATCGGCATTGATCACATCTGTCGGCATTTCGGCAAGAGTGAGCTTCAGTGCATTATTTACATCTCGTGTTATCCCGTTTACGGTACTTTTATAACTGCTTATGCTTGAACATAACGCACAAAGCATTATGAAAACGAATATGACGAAAGGTAGTTTCTTCATCTGTCTGAATGCTTAATGATATTCAAAATTTCAATCATTTTCTTTACATCTTACAATGTCCTGCGTCACTCCTCTGGCGTGTCATCATGTGCAACTCGAGAAAAGACATAGTGACAAGTATGATATAAGGAATTATCTCATTGAATATATATGTTTGATTTTGCAAAGGTAAGCATAATTCTGCTACTTGCGTTTATTTTTGGGTGATTTTGTAAATCGTTCTCGCTCGGCAATGCTCAATGGCATTGCGCTCACTTCATCACGATTATATTGTTAATGAAGCGCTGGTACTCTTCCTAAGTTTTATCATTTTGCTATAAGTTGTTCAATCGATTAGACATTGAGAAGATGCTACAATAAATTGAAATTTACTCTTCTCTACTTTGCTGTTTTGGGGAAACACCAACAAAATACCACATAACTATCCAAAAGACGATGACACAGACAAAAGCCACGGTGAAAGTGGTGTCGGAAAACAGGTCACGTTTCGAGAAATTCATGACACCATGAAATGCAGCGCATAATAATAGCGAATGAGTCTCGCTCACCACCTTCCCTATTCCCCATGAAGCGAAAAGCAGAAGCAGGAAGAATGGCAAAACACTTCGCTGATCAAAATCTAAATGCCATAGAAACCACATCACCGTGATGACAAGTACATATTGCCACACAGGTAATTTTCTGAGTTCATATTGCAAAAATCCTCGCCAACCAAATTCCTCCAATAGCCCATAAGCAAATGCAAAAAAACATGTCACGCCCAAGTCCCATCCGCCGATAATGCCAAAAATGATACATGGTATAACTATAGTCGCAATGGACTTCCAGGCAGACTTACCTATGAGCGTGTATTCCGTTCTACGTTTGAAAATAAGCATAGCCACCAAAGCTCCGATAGCAGGGCCAAGCCCTGTGGCAAGAGATGCCGAAACTTGAAGTGCATAGTTCGTTTCAATTGAAGGGAACTTGTTGAACACAAGTATTGTTATCAGGCGCACCAATAAAGCTATGATATAAAAAGTTGCTATTGCGCCGAAGTGAATATCTTTGTAAACAAATCTCATTTTGTGCTGTTTGTTTGCTGTTTCATTCCTTCAAAGAACTTCTGTTGCAATTGCTTGGCTAGTTGGTTATCGGGATTGAGTTTCAGTGCTTTCTCAAAGTTCTGCATTACGTCGATGTAGAAACGCTGTCCGTTTTGATCGGGATCCTGCACGATGCGTACCATATAGAGGAAACCACGAAGGGTACAGATGTCTGACTGGTCTGCATTTTTCATCTGCTCCATTTTTGTGATGGTCTGTTCGGCCTCGGCAATCATGTTTTCCGTCTGAGGGGCATGAGGATAGGTTACTGAAAATGATAGACTCTGGAGGGCCAGTTGATACTTTGGCTGAATGCTATCGGGTTGCATAGCCTCGATACGCTTCAGTTTGGCTACGTTGTTGAGCATGTCTGCTTGTGTTGGCTGTTGGGCATGGATACTTACTGATGCTATCATCAAGAGAACGATGGCTAACACACGGTGGTTAAAAGTTTGAAATGTCATACGCTTTACTATTTTTAAGTGAAACAAAAATGCAGATGTATAGGAAACGGTCGCGGGAAGGCATGACGGGATTAGCATTTGCGTCATAACGAAAGATATTAGTGCGACCGAAGATGTTGTTCAACGAGGTATAGACGATGACCTTTGGACTTAACAGATAGGTGAGGTTCACATCTACACTGTTGTAATGTGGAGTGGTGCCAGAAAGGAAGTGTCGTCCACTGGCGTATGATTCAGCGAGTCCGATGATAACTTTGCCAATGGCGTATTTAGCTGTCAGTCGCAGATTGTGACGAGAGACGTAATCGGGTGTCCGCACTTCGGTGTAGTTGAGATATAGCCGTTCGGAATCATTGAATGAATAGGAAAGTGAGGTAGTCAGATGTTTAACGAACGAATGATTCTCAACGAAGATATCCAAGCCTCGGCTTGTGCCGTAGCCATGTGGTTGATAAACGCCATTCTCCAACAAAGGTAAATGGTGATATTTCTTCCAATAAGGCTCGATGCGTAGGAGTGTGGCCTTTGTTTTATACTGCATAGAGAATATGGTATGGTCGGCTGTGCTTTGACTGAAGTCACCTCGGCTTTGTGCTAAATAGTCATCAGCTGCAGTTTGACTGTAACGACCTGCCACCAAAGAGAATTGAAGATTCTTGTTGGGGATATAACTCAGTGTCGCCCTCGGCATCAGTAGGCAATCTGTCTTCATCATTTCTGCCCTTGCTGACATGTTGAGGAATACGCGGGGAATAATGCGCCACCGGGCATCGACATGAGCAGCGAAGACATTATAGTCAAGTTGATACAGGTAGGCATCATACCTCATCCTGCTATTGCGGATATAGTCCTCAACACCTGCCGACAGTTTCAATGCGTCAGAGCATACCTTTCTTACATCAGCCTTCAGATGCACCTCGTTACGGAAGTTGTGATAATGGTCGCCCGATGTCCTTGCATCATCAATGTCACTCAACACGGAAGAGTTGGCAATGCCAGTAAAGAGCGTATAGCCCCGTCCTATCGCCGCCCTGTGTGTAACGTTCGCATAGATGTTATGCTCTTTCAGAGAGAGATTGCGTCCGTCAATACGTTGTCCTACTGATGTCAGGTCATAGCCAATATACGATTTCAGTACGCTCGAAGTATTGAACTCCTTTTTATATTGTGCCTCGCCTGACAACTTGCGATAAGGACGGGTAAAGTCCTGACGCTGTGTGAAAAGACGGTCGTATAATCCCATACTCGTAAGGGCTGTGTTGAACGACAGACTGCTGTTCCGATATGCCTTTGTGCCGCCAACGTTCCAGTCCACCAGCGATGCACTTACACCGAACTTGTCGCTCGTGGCAGCATCGGTGGTTTCCATGGGGAGCACCGCTGAAAGAGCTTGGCCGTATTCACCGCTATAGCCACCCAGCGAGAAGTTGATGCCTTTGAACATGAACGGCGAGAAGCGTCCACGGACAGCTGTATTCTTCGTATTGGTACTGTATGGCACAAGCACATGCATCCCGTTGATAAACGTCTGACATTCGTCACTCTCTCCACCACGGACGTAGAGTTTGCCGTTTTCGCCCACCATCTGAGTGCCAGGCAGCGTCTGAAGTGCCGCCACTATGTCGCCGCACGAATTTCCTGCCATCACTACATCGAGCGCATCCATTGTCTTGAAGTTCTCGCTCTTGCCGAAACTGAAGGTGCTGGCCGTTACGACTACCTCGTTGATACTGGTTGCCCGCTCGCTCATGCGGATGGTGAGATGGGAGAGTTGGCTAACGTCAGCCGTCAGCGTGTAATCCTCGTAACCGATGAAAGTGGCCTTGAGCGTCATCTCACCCGTCTTCGATGTTGTGAACGAGAACCTTCCGAGAGAATCGGTCAGGTATCCGTCAATCGTACCTATTATAAATACGTTGGCACTGGCGAGCGGTTCGCGTCCGTCAGTAACAACACCCGAAATGGTGGTCTGTGCAGCCAAATTGCAGACTGCCAACAGCATTAAAACGATGTGTGCAATGCGATGTTTCATGCCGCAAAGATACGGCAAGAAACTGAAGCCTCCAAATATCCGTGACAGACAGCTAAAAACGCTGATGGAAAACTAAGCCCGATGACGGATGACTAAGTTTGCGGACGAATGACTATGCGATAAAAGACTTCAGCCGAGGCACATATGAGCGAGATACGGGGATGCTGTTTGTACATGACCCAAGTATCAGTTGATAGCCATTGGAGTTGCCCTTGGCAGAGGTGATATTGTTCACATTAACCACAAACGAACGATGGCATTGGAAGATATTCCCATAGGCTTTCATTTCCTCAATCACAGCAGTTAGTGTAGTATGAACCTCCAAGGTTGTCAGCTTGCCGTCTTTCAGATAACAGACGGAGACATTGTTCTTTTGAGCCTCAATATAAAGCAGGTTATTGATGGGAATCGTGAGGTCGTTTCCTCGAACATTTGTATCGTGGATAGTTATCGATATATCCTTTTGTTCTTCAGTCGTATTGCTTAGCAGCGCCTCCATCCTGTCTTTTAGACTTCGGTTATACTCAATGCCAATAGACAATGCGGTTATGATGATACCAATGAGCATCGTCCAATACAGGAACAGGAGGAAAATCTTAACAGTGATAGGATAATGGATAACAAGGGAGAATAGAAAGAAATTGCAGATGGCGATGAAGAGTATCAGTCCAAGTACGGCACATCCATCATGCCAAATGCGCCAGGGCTTTATTCGTTGGTACAAACGCCTCAATATTACCCATCCGTATAGCGCATAGCAACAAGATGTGATAAGTCCGAATAAAGCGGCCGCCAAACATTTATTTCCACTATACATACTGAATCCGAACGGCTGCAACAGCCAGAATATCGCCCAGATGAAGACACCGTAAACGAGGCTGTCTCTCAACCAGTGGTTGCTTTGTGGAAACGGATATTTCCATGTAAGGAATGACATATCTTTATACTTTTGTGGGTGCAAAGGTACAAATAATCATCGAGAACCACAAAGATAATTATTTTATATAGTGGGTAGAAAGCAAAAATTTCTGGGGAAAACAAAATAAGAAAGGAGGAACTACCTCCGGCTGGTCGAACGACAACTGCAAATGCTTCATCGACTATTACAAAGCCATCGCCTTCGCCGCCTTTAGCCGCCTCCAGAATAAATGGAAACACCGGGGACAGGTACATGTTCCAAATCTAATTTTGTGAAAGAGACACTTGGACAGGTACGTGTTCTGCGAAAAGGATGTGATTCTTGGCATCACAAATTGGTAGAACAGGTAAACCTTTGATCATGGGGTCGGTTCC
>JAILDR010000112.1 GCA_024689285.1 Bacteroidales bacterium
ATGACAATCTAGACACTTTGTCCAGATTCTTGTCTAGATTCTGCTTTTGAGGGTGAGAATCTAGACACCTTGTCCAGATTCTTGTCTAGATTCATTGACTTTATAAACCGTATTTCGAGCCTTCCCTTCTGAAACAATATAGTTCTTCTCCTTGAGTTTGGCGATAATTCTGGATGCGGGTTTTTGCTCCATTTCAAAGTGTTTCTGAATATCAGTGCTTGATGTCGAACCCGTCATACGAATATACTCCAACACTTTTATTTCTTTCTCCGACAAGTCACCATACATCGTCTCAGCCACCTCCATCGACAACGGCAGTATAAATTCAATGTAAGGTGCATTATACCGAACCTTCGGCAGAGGCAAATTCTTCGCTGGCAAATCCTTAACCGTTTCAAAACCCAAACCGCGTTGCTCGGCATAGTCCAGTTTGTCAAGCACATACATTATCACCGGATTCCTGCTGAAAGAAGATGCCGAGAACGATACAATGTGTTCCAATGTCACAGGAGGCTCGGGCAAGCCGGGTGATTTGATAATAATGCTCTTGTCATTAATCTCAAAATACACTGGGGCCCCCATCAGACTGTAGTCGCGATGAACCACAGCGTTGCAAATCAGCTCCCTGATTACATCCAACGGATATTCATAAACTTTCTTCCTTTCAGCATCATCTCTGTTGATATACGAAGGGATATGCTCCTTATACCATTTATTGGCCTCGTCTAACTGTGCAGGAATCCTGCCCTCAATTGTCTTGGTCTCCACAGCCTTGCCGTTCCGCTTCAACGTGGTTTTTATCACAGCATTAGGATAGACCGACTGTGGCTTCTTCCCAAAGAGTAGCAGTCCCAAACCTGTTGGCCTCACAACATCGTTGTCAAGTTCTACCAGATTCATATTCCTCAAGAACACCTCTTGTTCGTCATCCAAAACATTGGCTGCTTTCAAGAACTGAGACATCAGTTTTTCATCCAACGACTTCATATCCATCGTATGCACCGCACGTTCAGTTTCCTCCTTGTAGTCTTTGGTGGCCTTGTTCTCCTCTTCAAGACGTCTGCTTTCCGCATAAGCGATAAAGTCGGCATTCAGGCGCTCAATCTCTTTCTGCAATTCTTGCGGATATGGCTCAACCTCTATACCATGATCCACAAGGTATTTGATTCCTTTGCCATTAACCGACGGGAAAGGGTCACCGGTTCCAACATATACCTTTTTGATGCGAGCCTTGGCTATACGCTTACAGCATCCTATCTTAGGGGAGTTCCTTTTGAAGCAGGGTTCTAAAGTAGAATACACCACGCAATCCTTCAGATTTTCGTTAATGCATTTCCGCTCCAACAATGTATATTCAGCATGATCTCCATCTCTAAGTTCGCCACGATATGCAGTGGTATATGTACCGTCTGGCCTTACAAGAACCGCTCCCACCTTTGGCGAAACCTCTCCTTCTGCCCTCTCCTCCTGCACTGAGTTTTTCATCACCTCGATAGAAATTCTCATATAGTCAATCGGTTCCATTTTTTTCTTATCTGCCATAGTATTTTTTTATTGATTTCGATATATTCAGTTCTTTTTCATTATTTCGCCTAAGTGTTTCATCAATGAAGCGTGAACTATCAGAAAAGCCGCATTCAAATTAAACAATAAGACGTTACCCTCTTGTATAAGATTTATTGATTCTGACACTTTCAAATCTTCAATTGATTTTACTTGAATGTCAAACTCTTCGGTTTTATGTGCTTCATTTTGATTCCTGATTCTTTTCAGTTCGTTATGATTAGTAGCGAGGAATGCACATAGTTTTTTATGTGCCTTTTTATACGCATCAAAACAATTGGCATCAATAACACTCTTTAACTTCGGTAGTAATTTGCCTACAGGAACTGCTAATCCATCATTACATTCATACAATAATGTATAGATTCTCCTTGCAAAAAAGCGGTACTCATATTCCGTTTTCACCTTAAAGATATGCTTATAAGCTGTATTCATATCCAGCTCAAATAATGCAAGCCTGCCATTCAACCTATAAAATTCAGATATTATCTGAAAAAGAATAATTTCTTTCTGAAAGTCACAATTTGGAGTTTCTTCCTGTTCTTTTTCCCAAATAAGAATTTGATTCTCTGTATCTACTATTACGGCTCGGACAACATCCACAATATCCTCTTGATTCTGTATTATTTCGTCACAGCCTTTAACAATCTCCTTGCATTTAGTATTGTTCCAGAGACTATTCTTTAACACCTTTATCGAATCTGCATATTTCATATCATCTTAAATCAAATCGATTTCACCCTCCTCGAACCACTGTTTTCGTATTGACTCATTCTTGACTTTTTCTGGATCCTTTGTATACATTACAACGGCTAATGATTGCTTGGCTCGGGTGCAGGTGACATAGAAAAGCCGTTGTGTACGCTCTATTGATGTTTCTTTACCCTCTGAAATGTTCTTCAAGTCTGTTTCCGTCAAATCCTTTACGCCAAACAACTTGTCATAGCTGAACATAAATCCTCTGGCTTCTGAATCATCGATGATTACCATCACCCTTTCAAACTCCAAGCCTTTCACCCCTTGATGGGTATCAAAACGGGAACGGTGATTGACATAATCGTCGTAACCTTTCACCATGTCGATAGGCAAATCCATAACCTCAGCCCATGCTTTCAAATCCTCCTCAGCATTTTCATCCAAATCTGTTGAACTGGCAAGGCTTGCAGCTCTTACCACATCAGGCACTGTCAATAATACAGAATCATAAATAGCCATGACAGCAGCTCTGATGGTGCAATTTTCATTCACTAAAGCCGCCACTTTGTTAGCTTCTTCTCTGGCACGAAGATAAAGCTTGTAGGGATTTTCGGTGCTATCCTTAGACAAAAGGGGCGAATAGGCTTTCAGAATGGTTAGTGCCTCGCTGCCATCCCCTTTCATGGAATCTGCAAGGGGTATTACCTCTTTCGTAAAGAATTCCACCTCCGGCACTGTTCCTTGCAAAAATGTCATCTGGTATTTGGACACCTTGGACAATGGTGCGAAAAACTTGTCAAACCCTAACCGCCTTGCCGCCATCATGTGTTCCAATGTCAGGATTTTGATGTCGGCATCTCTACCAAACCATTTGCCATCGTGTGTAAGCGAGCTCATTTGCTTCATCACACCTTGTTCAACTTCGTCTTTATCTATACCTTCATGCAGCTGAACCACAAAAAGCCTCACCAAACCCTCTTCGGCACCTTCTCTCGGATTTTGCTCGGCATGTTCATCCAAATCACCACCAATTTTATTGGCCAATCTTATAATCCGCTTCGCGCAACGGTAATTCATCACCTTGACCGGCTTTTCCCATTCAGCAGGGATAATACTCACCATATTTTCCTTTCCGTCGGTATATATACGCTGCTTTATGTCGCCCAACAAGCCCAAGGTAAAAATGTCGGCAAAATTATCCTGTATCTTAAAGAAAGCATCCACCAATTCCTTTCTCGTGTCCTGACTCTCATCTATCAGCAGGATGGGATAACGTTGAGCTATAATTCGCTGGAGCATTTTGCTTTCCATAATCATTTGAGCGGAAATCTTGATAACCTCAGCGTGTTTCAGAGCATTGTATTCAGGATTGCTACCATTCGGGTTGTAAACAAACTTGTCAATGGCCTGGGCTTTCTCATAGCGTTCTTTCAATCCATTGCATTTCTCCAAGTTTGAGAGATAAGTTTTGGTGGTCTTACTGACCGCTTTTACAAGCTTGGCTTCCAACTCGGCAATATCCTCTTGAATGTATTGGCAATACAAGCGTTTGATATCTGCCTGATAAAACCTGATAACATCCCAAACAAAACTATGAATCGTGGAAATATGGAAATATGGACTGTAATCGAGTCTGTTAATAATTTCGTCCGTAGCCGCATTGGTGAAAGTGATAACGGCCACTTGTTTGCCTTGCAGCAGAAGCCCTTTCCCTATTCGGTCTCGTATTTTTTGGAGAAGCAGCACCAACGAGTGTGTTTTTCCCGAACCCGCACCAGCAAAGAGAAAAAAGCTCTTGCGAGGCGTTGACAACAGGCAACGCTCAAGGGTTTCGTCAACTTTATTGTCAATGTTATTTTCCATCGTTCACCCCGTTTGAATCAAGATACTCTTTCATCCAAGCCAAGCCTTCCTGAATGTAAGCAGGGGCTTTGATACTTTCAAATTTTTCAGAGTACAGCAAACTATTGGCAAAGTCTGCCTTATGAAATCCCGACTTGCTCTCCAACTTCTCAAAAATCTTCCCTTGCAATTCACTTGCCGAACTGCTATCCTTACAAAGATTTCTTATGGTTGTTATTGCGCCCATTTTGCTGAGGTCATCCTGCCTGAATAGGGATAAATTGCTCATAATCAAAGCATCCTCAAATGTATAAGGGCATATTTCTTCAGCATCCTTATCTTCTTCCCATTTAACAGTCACAGGCGTTTGAAACGCTATCCTAACATTGTCAAATGTCTTGCCCTTTCCGTCAAGGTCCAATAAATCGTCTACCATTTCTTTACCCACTATCCAATCCTTTACAGTAGGATTGCCCGTTTTATAACCTTTTCCTTTAGCCGTTATAACTGATGAATCATATTCTTTGTCATTTATACCCAGTTTCTTCTCTGTGGCATCAATGTCGGTAACTATCAAGGTTGCGATGCCTAACTTCTCTATCAAACTGTGAAAGCTGTGGGCGTGCCTTCCATTAATCTCTATCACAGAGATGTAGTATGAATCAAGCCCTGATTTTTTGATAAAGCTCGGCACCAATATCTTTTCTGCCGGACCCTCAACGAGTATCACAGCATCCGCAAAAAAGATGTCACAGTGGGTTAAGCGAATATAACGTGTCACAAACCGTTTGGTTTCTTCCTCTTTCCCAAAAGTATTAGACAGATTCACAACTACCGAAGTGGGGATAGCGGTGCTTGTATCTATCACCCTTCTAAAGTAACGCATACAATTCAAATCCAACTCATTCACCACATGGTTGGAATGTGTGCTTAGAACTAATTGCGTTTTGAGCCAAGGATTCTCTACTATAAGATTGCTATTGCATAAAGCATCAAAAGCCTTTTTGACGAACACCTGTTGGGCTTGAGCATGAAGGTGTGCTTCAGGTTCCTCAACAAACACCAGGTGAATCGGCTCAATGGCCTTACCCTCACTGAGGGGTCTTGTCCATTGTTCCCTGAAATCCATCAATTTGAGGTATATGGAGATAAGATTTCTATAGCCGAGTCCGTTGTATTTCTCTGGCAAGGCAAGGTCTGGCTTTCCCTGAATAGCAAACTGCACTGCCGATTCGTGGCGTATAGCCTCTTCAATCTGTATTTTGCTCTTAATCTTTATTTCGGGATTTTGAAAACCTGGATAGTTTATGTTTTTCAACTCCTTAACGGGCGTTTCAAAAGTCCTCGTAAGCTTGGCATCGTAAGTTTCGTTTGCTTTTGCTATGCCACTCACAAGTTCCAACCCTTCTGGAGTGAGGTCGGCATCTTCTTGGTTACTGCTCGAATAATACTTTTGAAATTGTTTTGACAGTGTGTCTATTTCACTGTCTGACAACCCTTGTGGGTCAGAGAAATCCCTTGATGCCAATATCGTATCAACTCTTATCAGTTCGCTTAACGGATTTTTATCCAAACTACTATCGGGTGTAGCTTGCGTCTTATCCTCTTCGGCTGGTTCTGATGCAGGGTCGATGATATAGTATTTGACATCAAAATAATCCCTAAGGTTCGTGCCTTTTCCCAAAAAATCACAAAGGTTTCTCGGAAAAAGTGTAGGCGAGAATGCTTTCTTATACTCTTCAGTCAGCATTAGAGAATTAGCCTTCTCCTTTGCCTGTTTATAGTTTTTGTAGAGATTGGAGGCATCTATAGGCTCATACTGGCAGCGAACGCCAACTGTTTTTCCATCCCAAGTACTCAAAGAAGGTATCAAATGGTTCACTCTATACTGTTCCCCGTCTTCCACGTCAATCCAAACGTCCATTGAGGGAACAATGGAGTCCCATCGATGTGCATCAAGCAGTGCTTCATCTACCGGATCTTTCGCAAGCCATTCATCACCCAGTTGGTCGATGGCTTCCCAATTGGTTGCCGTGAATTCCTTTAGGGTGAATTTTTCTGTGTTTTTTAGGAACCATACAATGGCACTAATAGCGGATGTTTTTCCACTATTGTTGGCTCCTACAAAAACAGTCTGCTGTTTGTCAAAATCGATATGACAATTTTTAAGCTTTCTGAAATTCCTTATTTGAACAGATGATATTACCATACAAAAAAATGAAACCTTTATTTAACTATTTTAAGCACTTCATTATCAAATCCCTCATATTCACCGCAAAAGCATCTCTCAAATCTAAACCGTTGGGCAACATCGGTCCTCCATCATGGAAAAATGTTGCTCACAACCCGCATTTACACATTCCTCAATCCATAGCTTTTGACACGAACCCGGGTCGCCAAGACTTTCCCCTCTGTGACGAACCTTTAACAAGAATCATTGTCTTCATAATTGTATCAGTTTATCAATAACCTTGAACCGTTAACCTTGAACCATGAACCATAAGCTATTTCCACCTCGGCCAAAACAAATAGCTGCAAAACTGCCAAACGTCTTTCAAAATCTCTTTCATTTCTTCACTGGTATTTCAAGAATGCCTTCCACCTCATGCGGCACAAATGGCCCCTCCTTGCACTCGAATATCACACTCGATTCCAGTGCCGCTATGGTGTGCCACACGTTCTTGCCGATATTCACGCCATACAACCCTTTCAAAGGGTCTAATACGGTGCTTTCAATCACCGTGCCGTCGTCGTTATAAGTGGTCACCCTCACCCGGCCTCTCAGCAGGATGAAGGCCTCTTCTTTGGTGGGATGCCTGTGGATAGGTATCTCCGCACCTGGCTCCACCGCATTCAAAAACCTGTGGCACTTCTCGTCCAACGATTGATGAAAGTTCAGGTTCATCCTGAGCCGTGGCGATGCCTTGGCCTTGGCCGAAAGCTCATCCAATATCTTGTCGTCGATAATCATAAGCCTTATGCGAGTCCGAAAATATCCCTCAACAACCCCGTGAAATCCTTCATCCACATGGCAGGGATTCCTTGCCCCCGCATCATATTCTTCCCGTCTATCGGGCTTTTCTCCACTTCGCTGACAAAGGCACGCAAACGTTCCTTAATCGTGTCGTTGACCTCAAACCGCTCGCTTCCGTTAAACACGTAGGCCAAGCGATACACATCCTTCTTGTGCTTGTCGATGTCTTTCTGGTCAACGGGGTCGCCTTTTTCTTTCAGCCGCTGGTT
>JAILDR010000115.1 GCA_024689285.1 Bacteroidales bacterium
ATGCGGCGAATCTTGTTGTGTGCCGACGAAGGCTGACCACCCGTCATGGCAGTGATGTCGTTGTCGAGGATCATGACCACAACATTGGCCTTCTCGTTGACGCAGTCCATAAGGCCTGTCAAGCCGCTGTGACCGAAGGTACCGTCGCCGATGACGGCCACGCTCGGGAAGATACCCACCTCGCTGGCGCCCTTGGCCATGGTGATGGAAGCACCCATGCACACGGTGGTGTTGATGGCACCCATGTTGAAGCCCAAGGTGTAGCAGCCAATGTCGCCAAACACCTTACCGCCCTTATGATTGGCCATCACGGCGTTCAAGGCATTGTAGCTGTCGACGTGGGGGCAACCTTGGCAGAGCGCAGGCGGACGGTTGGTAACCACTTCCGGCACCTTATATAAAGTAGGCACATCCATACCGAGAGCCTTAGCCACCTTTTCGGCATTCAGCTCACCATCGCGGCGGATGGTCTCATCGAGACGGCCCATGACATTCTTGCCTTTTCCGAGGAAGCCCTTGATGTGTTCCTCAACAAAGGGCTGACCGTCTTCGAGGACGAGGATTTCGTCACACTCGTCGTAGAGCTTGTTGATCATGTCGTAAGGCAACGGATATTGCGTAATCTTCACGACAGGATAAGGACACTTGCCATCGGGGAAGTTCTCCATCAGGTAGTTGTAGGCGATACCCGTGGTAATGATACCGAGGTTCTTCTTGGGACCGTCGAAATACTTATTGAAGCCAGAGGTCTCAGAAGCCTCCGTGAAAGCGGGCTGCTTGTCAATAAGGTCGCGGTAGAGACGTTTGGCGTTGGCAGGCAGCAGCACGAACGACTTGGCGTCGGCGGGCTCGGTGAGCTCGTTCTGCGGACGCACGGGTTTGCGCACCACGCCAGCACGGCTGTGGGCCAAACGGGTAGGAATGCGATACAGCACCGGCGTGCCGAGTTTCTCACTCAGGTCGTAACCATAGTGCACCATGTCGTAGGCTTCTTGTTGGTTAGAAGGCTCCAGCATGGGGATCATAGCCCAATGACCATAGAAGCGGCTGTCCTGTTCGTCTTGCGACGAGAACATGCTCGGGTCGTCGGCTACCACAACGAGAACGCCTTTGGTACCAATGATGGCAGCGTTCATGAAGGGGTCGCCACAGACGTTGAGACCCACGTGCTTCATGCAGGTCATAGCGCGTTTGCCAGCGTAGGCCACACCGATGGAGGCCTCGAGGGCAGTCTTCTCGTTAGCGCACCAGTTGGCAATCACGCCGAGTTCCTTGGCTTGCTTCGAGTTGATGACATACTCTGTGATTTGGGTTGAAGGCGTGCCCGGATAGCTATTGATGGCCGAGCCGCCAGCGTCGATGAAGCCTTGTGCAATGGCCTCATCGCCTAAAAGCAATAATTTCTCCATTTCGTTATTTTCAAATTTCTGATTTCAAATTTCTGATTTCAAATTTCTAATTTCAAATTGCAAGATTGCACAAAGATACGGATTATTTCTTTATGCGCAAGAAAAATCTTCAAGGACGGGCAATAAGAGACCTTTTTTACGTTTTTAACCAAGGTGTAAGCCAAAATTCAATATCTTTGCGGTTTGGCAAACGCCGAAATCGACAGAAAAATCAACAAATTAGTTTAATATCGATATGACATTCAAAAGGTTAAACAACATCACAGGATGGTTGGCGGGTATCATCGCCACCGTCGTGTACTTGCTTACCCTTGAGCCTACCGTCAGCTGGTGGGACTGCGGCGAGTACATTTCAACGGCTTACAAACTGCAAGTGGGTCACCCTCCCGGGGCGCCTTTGTTCCAGCTCATCGGACGTTTCTTCTCGCTCTTTGCGGGCGGCGACGTCACCAAAGTGGCCATGATGGTCAACGTGATGTCGGCCATCTGTAGCGGACTCACCATCGTTTTCCTCTTCTGGACCATCACCATGCTAGTCCGCAAGGTGTGGATGAAAGAAGGCGAAGATGCACCTTTGGTCAATAAGATTGGCGTGCTGATTGCCGGCTTCGTCGGTGCTGTGGCCTACACTTTTACCGAGTCCTTCTGGTTCAATGCTGTGGAAGGTGAAGTCTACGCTATGTCGTCGTTCTTCACCGCCGTCACCTTCTGGGCCGTCTTGAAATGGGAACAGGTAGCCGACGATCCGCAGAGCAACCGTTGGATTATCTTCATTGCTTTCCTCATCGGTCTGTCCATCGGTGTACACCTGCTCAACCTGTTGTGCGTGCCCGCCTTCGTGTATGTCGTTTATTTCAAGAAATGGAAAAAGACCTCTTTCGGGGGATTCGTCGTTGCTGGATTGGTTTCGATTGCACTGTTGTGGTTCCTCAACATGTTCCTGGTGCCGCAAACCGTCAACCTCGCCAGCAAGATGGAGCTGTTCTTCGTCAACACGCTCCATGCGCCGTTCAATCTCGGCACCATCGTCTATTTCGTCCTCCTCATCGGTCTCATCGTTTGGGGGCTTATAGCCACCTCCAAGCGCAATAAGGTGATTTGGAACACAGCTATCCTTTCGTTGATGTTCATCTTTATCGGCTATTCATCGTTCTTCATGCTGGTCATCCGTGCCAACACCAACCCGCCCATCAACGAGAACGAGCCTAAGGATGCTCCTGCCCTGCTCTCCTATCTGCTTCGTGAGCAATACGGCAGCTGGCCTTTGCTTTACGGCCCCTACTACAACGCCCCCATCTCAGAGCTCAAGGACGGCAAGCCCATCTATATCAAGGATAAGGAAGCCGGACGCTACGTCATCACCGACGACAACAAGTACAGTCTGCCCGAATATCCCAAGGAGATGAAGACCCTCTTCCCACGCATGTGGAACAAGGAAAAGCAAGACTTTTACGAGGGTTATCGCAAGAGCCCGAGCGGCAACATCATGGGCGAGAACGTACGTGTGCGCAACTACCGCGGTGAGATGGTCACCGTCAGCAAACCCACCTTCGGGCAAAACCTCAAGTTCTTCATCAGCTACCAATGCAACTGGATGTATTGGCGCTACTTCATGTGGAACTTCGTAGGCCGTCAGAACGACATCGAGAGCCAGGGAGAACTCAACCACGGCAACTGGATCAGTGGCATCAGTGCCATCGACAATGCCCGCCTTGGCGACCAGGACAACATTCCTGCCTGCCTGCAAAACCCGGGGCGTACCACCTATTACTTCCTGCCCCTGTTGCTCGGCTTGCTCGGTCTGTTCTGGCTGCTCAAAAAGGACCTGAAACAAAGCTGGATTATCTTCCTGCTTTTCTTCATGACGGGATTGGCCATCGTCATCTACCTCAACCAAACCCCGCGACAGCCCCGTGAACGCGACTACAGCTATGCCGGTTCCTTCTACGCCTTCGCCATCTGGATTGGTTACGGCGTGATTGCCCTCATCGACTGGGTCGGAAAGCTGGTCAAGAAACAGACGATGGTCACCACTGTGGCTATAGGCCTGGTTTGCTTCCTGGCTGTGCCTTGTGTTTTGGCCTCCAACGGTTGGGAAGAACACAACCGCTCGGGCAAAACCTCGGCACGCGACTGGGCAAAGAACTACCTTGCACAGCTGCCACCTAACGCCGTCATCTTCACTCGCGGCGACAATGATACTTTCCCCTTGTGGTACGTGCAGGAGGTGGAAGGCTTCCGTACCGACGTGCGTGTGGTCAACTACATGCTTTCAGCCGGTTATTGGTACGCCCACCAGATGGCCCGCAAGGTCTATGAGTCAGAGAAACTGCCTCTCACCCTCACACCTGCGGAATATAATAATGGTATCAACGAGTCGATTCCCATCGAGGTGGAAGGACGCTTCAACGACCGTTATATCGAGTTGAAGCAAGTCATCGACTTCATCCACAACCCCAAGGCTGTGAAAAGCTACATGGGCACCACCTACAACTACGTGCCTTGCAGCAAGATGAAGCTCACCGTCGACAAGGAAGCCTGCCTGCGCAACGGTATCGTTCCCGAGAGTATGGCCGACCGCATCGTCGACGAAATCACATGGGAGGTCAAAGACAGAGCCTTGTGGAAGAACTCCATCCTGCTTCTGGACTTCATGGCCACCAACAACTGGGAACGCCCGGTGTATTTCACCTCGTTCAGCGATATGTCGAAAGTGTTGGGCATCGACAAGTACCTGCACATGGAAGGTCTGGCCTACCGGTTTATTCCTGTGGAGGCCGAAGACTTCAACAGCTACATCAAGGGCGGGGTCTACCGCGACGGCAGCTACGACCTGTTGGTCAACAAGGCGCAATGGGGCAACATGAACCAGGAAGGCGTGGTGCCCGACCGCGAGAGTGTGCGCAACGCCGTGTATGCCCAGCAAGCCTACTCGCGTCTCGCACAGGCTCTGGTCAACCATTACCAATTCGACTCCGCCGTTATCGTTATGGACAAATACCAAGAGTTCTTCCCCAACGACAAGTTCCCCTTCGACATCCGCTGCTACCAGTTCCCCGAGATGTACTACATCTGCGGCGATACCCTCAAGGGCGACCAGTTCATGCGCGACATTGCAGGCAACTTCAGCGACAAGGTAGCCTACTACTGCAACATGAAGCCCAAGTTCCAGAACTACTATGAGGAGGACATTGAGGAAGGCATGAGCCTGCTGAAGCACTTCGCCAGTGTGGCCAAGAAATACGAACGGGATGAACTCTACGACTGGATATCAGACAAGCTGACCGAGTATCTTTCCTTGTATTACATGGAATAACCCACTATAACCCACAAAAAGAAAAGCAGCGTCCTACGCTGCTTTTCTTTCTTTATGCCTAAAGCTCCACACAATCATCACAATGCCGATGATGACGAAGGGGATGCTGAGCCATTGTCCCATATCAAGGAACATGTTGCGCTCAAAATCCACTTGAACGTTTTTCAGAAACTCAATGCAGATGCGTGAGCCGAAGATGATAATGAGGAAAGTGCCAAACATCAAGCCAGGCTGACGGTTGCCAAGGTCGTGCTTATAGTACATCCACAGCAGGATGCCCATCGCCACGAGGCAGAAGAAAGCCTCATAGAGGCCCGTCGGGTGACAGGGCAGCCACTCGCTCGGCGGACAGGGGGCATTCCACGCATAACAAGGTGTATAGTTGTCGAAAGTGCCGCAAAACTGCTCCGCGCCTCGCAAGAAAACAAAGCCCCAAGGCAACGAGGTCGGGGTGCCGTAAATCTCGTGGTTCATCACATTGCCCACACGGATGAAAGCACCCACAAGGCACACCGCCACCACGATGCGGTCAAGAATCCAGATATAGCTAATGCGCTGTTTCTCTTCCTTCTTTTTCACGGATTTGTTGTAACGCCGCACATAAATCCACATGCCTATCAATATGCCAATGGCGCCGCCGTGACTGGCCAGACCACCTTCCCAGATTTTCAGGATACTCAACGGATGGGAAAGATACTCCTCGGGCTCATAAAACAGGCAATGGCCTAAACGCGCACCAACAACCGTAAACACCAACATGTAAATCAGCAGTTTATCCATCCAGTCGTCGTTGATTTTTTCGCGACGGTATATCTGCCTCATGAGGAAGTAACCGAAAAAGAAGCCCAAGGCCCACAACAAGCCGTACCAACGGACGTGAATGTCGCCGAGGGAAAACAAGACGGGGTCGACGTTCCAAGTGATAAAAGATAGTTTCATAGGTGATATTCAAACAATTATATGTTAATCAATCTATAACTTAGGATTTTGATAATATCGAAGAATTTAACCACATCCAACCAATAATACCTCTTCCATCGAGGCTCAGAGCGCAACCCGAAATAGAAATTAAACCCATCAATATAAGCAATAACTCTCTGTTTTTCCATAACATAAAAAATAAGCCACCTCATTTTGTAAGGTGGCGGACCGTAGTATTTTCCACCTACGGGGGATAAATGTGCTGCAAATGTACATCTTTTTTCGATATTGCAACTGTTTTTTGCAAAAAAAGTCACTTTTGGTGTAACTATTTTACATGAACTCCGTATTATTGCAAACGATGGACAGACATCAGTACAACCAATGCGTGGAGCAATATGCCGACAGGCTTTTCCGCTTCGCGTTCGCGAGCCTCCGCAACCGCGAGCAGGCCGAGGACGTGGTGCAGGAGAGCTTTGCCCGCGTTTGGGAGCGAGTCGAAAAGGTAGACTTTGCCACGGCCAAGACCTACCTCTTCGCCACCGCCCACCACGCCATGATTGACGAAGTTCGTCGCAACCAACGCTTTGCAAGCCTGGAAGAACAAGCACCGAACGTCGAACAAGGGAGAAACCTCCCCTACCCCGACGTAAACGACATCCTGCACAAGGCCATCGGCACCCTGCCCGAAGCGCAGCGCAACGCCCTGCTCCTCCGCGACTACGAAGGCTATTCGTACCGCGAAATCGGCGACATCACCGGGCAAAGCGAGGCGCAGGTGAAGGTGAACATCTTCCGCGCCCGCACCGCGTTGAAAAACAAACTGAAAAGCATCGACAACCTCATAGACCCTGAGCCATGAACATCACTATTGACAATTACGAAGCCTATCTCGTTGATTACTTAGACGGCAACCTCAGCGAAAGCGAGACGAAGCAACTGCAATCTTTCGTCGCGGCCCAAGGCTTGGACTGGGACGAACTCACCGAGGAGCTTCCGCATTTGGAGGCTCCTGTCCTTGCTTATGAAAACAAGGAAGGCCTGAAGAAAAAAGCAGCTGTTGTGCCGCTTTATGTCAAGATTGCCTCGGCTGCCGCTGCCGCCGGATTGCTGCTCACCATCGGATTGTGGCCCGAGAAGACGTTGCCGAAAGTAGAACCCATCGCCAACTTAAAACCCATTGAGGTCAGCCGGATCAACACCAACGAGTCCATAGCCTTGATTCCTAGACGGGCTACAGAAAACCCGACAACCACAACATGGGCCAAGGCCAACAAAACAACTTCGACCCCAAAAGCCTCGAACAAAAAACAAGTAGCCTCTGAGAGGGATGTCATGCCGATGCTGGCAGAGATGCAAGCTATCGAAGCACCTTCATCCATCACGAGTCAGCTCCTGCTTGCCCAAATAACGGAACCCGACTATGCTCCATATATCATGCCTGACAACTACGCCCTGGCGTCATATACGGATGACGACTATGAAGAGTCATCGCTTGGAGGCAAGGGCATCCTGAGAATAACGGATGGCAAATACGAGAGTCTGGGCAGCATGATTCAAGAAGGACTGCAACTCGCCAAAGAGGAAATCAACCTGGCCGCTGCCGACCTCGCCGTGAAGACCTTCTACCGTGTCGACGACCGCATCGAAGAGGCGAAGGAGCGCTGGGAGAAACGACACGAGCAAGAGTAACAATAGTACTACAACAAACAATTAAAGGCCGCCTCAATCGAGGCGGCCTTTCTTGTTATGAGTTGATGATTTGACTTTGCTTTAGAAATTCAGGCTGAAGCCGAAGCTAGTCGTGTGGCAGGTCGGGGCATGAGCCTCGTCGAAAGTGGGCAGCAGGTTAAAGTTGGCGAAGAAGCCCCAGCCGTCATTCTTGCCGATGCGCAGCGAAGCGTCAAGTTTGAAACGATTCAAGTAATAGTCGCTATGCACCTTGACCTTATCTCCATTCTGGAATTTGACCTTGGTCCAGCCATCGACACGCAAGCCGCCAGTGACGCCTGCAGCGATATAGAGACGGCGGGTAGGACGCACCTCAATCATCAGAGGAGCCTGGGCATAAAGGACTCCCAGCTTGCTCTTCTTCCAAGTTGAAGCATCCAAGGGTTCATACTCAAGCTCGTCGTCACCTTTAATCACCTTGATAGGATTATTGAAGCTGTAGTTGTTCCATCCCAAGCCAATACCCGTATAGAGGCCTGCGATGTGACGGCGGTCGAAGGCGATGCCCACGTCAGCAATGTTG
>JAILDR010000164.1 GCA_024689285.1 Bacteroidales bacterium
CTATTCTCCTCCACCCATTTCCGGGCATTCACGAAAGCCTCCATCCATGGCGACACTTCGTCGTTCTTGCGGTCGTCGGGATAGTAGGCCCACTGCCAGGGCAGGAATGCGCGCTCAAGGTGCGGCATCATGGCGAGATGACGACCATCATTGGAGCAGACAGCAGCTGTTGACCAATCGCTGCCATTGGGGTTGCCCGGGTATTCATCCTGACCATAGGTCATCACGATCTTGTACTTGTCGCGGTAGCACGGGAAATAGAAACGACCCTCGCCGTGGGCAATCCACACACCGAGGCGGCGACCTGAAAGTGACTTCAGCATCACGCTCTCATTCTGGGCAATCTCCACATTGAGGAAGCCCGACTCAAACTTGTGCGAGTCGTTGTGCATCATCACGGGGTGTTCCTCATGATCAGGATAGAGCAGGCCGAGTTCCATCATCACCTGACAACCGTTGCAGACTCCCAAACTCAACGTGTCCTCACGGGCGTAGAAGTCGTCCAAGGCTTTCTTGGCCTTCTTGTTGTAGAGGAAAGCTCCTGCCCAACCTTTGGCCGACCCCAACACATCCGAATTGGAGAAACCACCAACGAAGACAATCATATTCACATCCGTGAGATCCTCACGACCCGTAGCCAAGTCGGTCATCGTGACATCCTTCACATCGAAGCCAGCGAGATAGAGGGCATAAGCCATTTCGCGGTCGCATTGGCAACCTTTCTCACGGATGATGGCCGCATTGATGCCCGAAGGTTCGCGGCGGTGCATATTGATACCGAGACTGGCGGCTGTGCCTGTGAAATTACGCCCGAAGCTATAGTGCAGATATTGTTTCTTGTAGTTCATGAAACGCTCCATAGCCTTCCTCGGACCGCTCTGTTTGCGGTCGAGGAGGTACGACGACTTGTACCAAGTGTCGCGCAGGGTGTCGATGCTGAAGATATAGCTATGCTCATTGTGAACAATGGTTAGCTGTCGTTTGGCCGTGGGCTTGCCGATAACCTTAAAGGTGATGCCGAGTTCACGCAACATCCGATTGGCGATGCCATCGTTGGCGACTTGGATGACTATGGAGGGCTTCTCACAGAACAGCACCGAAATCAAATCGTCCTTAGCGAAAGCCTCAAAGTTGAGGTTCATGCCGTATGTGCTATTGGCAAAGTTCATCTCCAGCAGAGTGGTAATCAAACCGCCTGCCGACACATCGTGACCAGCCAAAATCAAGTTATGTTCAATCAGTTTCTGAATGGCGTTGAAGCATTTCTTGAAGTAATTGACACTCTTCACGTCGGGTGTTGCCTGACCTACGGCACCGATGGCTTGGGCAAAACTGCTGCCACCCAGCTCAAAACCGGCTTTTGAGAAGTCAATGTATAGGAGTTCGGTGTTCTCGTCAGCCTTCATTACGGGGCGTACAACTTGACGGATGTTGGAAACCTCACCAGCAGCGGAAACGATGACCGTTCCGGGGGCAACCACCTTCTCTCCGTCAGGATATTTCTGCGTCATCGAGAGAGAGTCCTTACCCGTCGGGACATTGATACCCAAGGCCACACAATAATCGCTCAAAGCTTTCACGGCTTCATAAAGACGTGCGGTCTCGCCTTCTTGCTTGGCCGGCCACATCCAGTTGGCGCTCAACGAAACTCCCGAGAGGTTCCCTTCAATCGGTGCCCAAAGGATGTTGGTCAAAGCCTCGGAAACAGAGAGACGCGAAGCGGCTGAGGGGTCAATGAGGCCTGCAATCGGGGCGTGGCCCAAGGCCGTAGCAATACCGCGCTTGCCATTGTAATCCAAAGCACTGATGCCGAGGTCGCTCAATGGCAACTGTATCTCACCGACGCATTGTTGCTGTGCTACACGGCCAGTCACCGAGCGGTCCACCTTGTTGGTGAGCCAATCCTTGCAAGCTACAGCTTCAAGTTGCAATACGAGGTCGAGATATTTGTGAATATCACGTTTAGTATAACTGATTTTCTTGAAATTATAGGGTTTGGTCTTGTCATGCAACACCGTTTTGGGTGCGCTGCCGAAGAAATCGGAGATGGCCAAGTCGATGGGGGCCTTGCCTTTCTTGCGGACAAAACGCAGACGCTCGTCGCCCGTCACCTCACCCACTTCATAATACGGGGCTCGCTCGCGCTCGGCAGTCTCCTTGATGATGTCTTTGTCCTTCTTGTTAACCAACAAGCCCATACGTTCCTGCGATTCGTTGCCGATGATTTCCTTGTCAGACAAAGTCGGGTCGCCAACGGGCAGATTATCGACATAAACCACGCCGCCTGCATCTTCAATGAGTTCTGAGAGGCAGTTCAAGTGGCCACCCGCACCGTGGTCGTGGAGGCTGCGGATGGGGTTGTGGTCGCTTTCGGCCATAGCACGAATGACGTTGCTCACGCGCTTTTGCATTTCGGGATTAGCACGTTGCACGGCATTCAGCTCAATGGCGTTGCTGTATTGGCCTGTATCCACACTCGAAACGGCGCCGCCTCCCATACCGATGCGGTAGTTGTCGCCGCCCAGTACGATGATAACATCGCCCTCTTCAGGCTCCAGCTTCTTGGCATCCACTTTCTTGGCAAAACCGATACCGCCAGCCAGCATGATAACCTTGTCATAACCGAGTTTCTGTTCCTCATTGTGCTCAAAGGTCAGCAAACTGCCGTTGATGAGGGGCTGGCCAAACTTATTGCCAAAATCAGACGCACCGTTGGAAGCTTTGATGAGGATTTCCTCTGGAGTCTGATAGAGCCATTTGCGCGGCTCATTGTCTTTCTCCCACTCGCGCCCTTGCTCAGTGCGCGGATAGGAAGTCATGTAAACGGCAGTTCCCGCCAAAGGCAGGCTTCCCTGACCGCCAGCCAAGCGGTCACGTATCTCGCCACCGCTGCCCGTCGCCGCTCCATTGAATGGCTCAACAGTGGTCGGGAAGTTATGCGTCTCGGCCTTCAGCGAAATCACGGTCTCGATGGGCTTGATTTGGAAAGCTGAGGGTTTGTTGGGCTCAGCGGGTGCAAACTGCTCCACCTTGGGACCAAGAATGAAAGCCACGTTGTCTTTATAGGCCGACACAAGTCGGTTAGGATTCATCTTCGAGGTTTTCTTGATGAGGGCAAAAAGCGTGCTGGGCATCTTCTTGCCATCGATAATGAAAGTGCCATTGAAAATCTTGTGGCGGCAATGCTCGGAGTTGACCTGCGCAAAGCCGTACACCTCGCTGTCGGTAAGTTTGCGTCCAATCTTTGCGGATATGCCTTTCAGATAATCCATCTCCTCAGCACTCAGGGCCAGGCCTTCCTCCTGGTTGTAGGCCTCGATGTCGTCGATGTATTTCAGCGGCTCGGGCTTGCGGTCGATGACAAACAGGTTTTGGTCAAGGTCTTTATAGCGGTTTTGCAGCATCGGATCGTAAGGGGCATCCTTCGACTCCACACGTAAGAATTCCTCGATACGCACAATGCCCTTGATACCCATGTTTTGGGTTATCTCAACGGCATTGGTGCTCCAAGGCGTAATCATCTCGCGGCGCGGCCCGACGAAATAGCCTTTTACTGTTTCTTTTTCAATCAATTCGGCATTACCGAAAAGCCAAGTGAGTTTTGAAATCGTTTCATCAGAAAGGACCGATTTGGAATCAACAGCGATAACTTTCTGATTATTAGACTTGAAGAAGCATATCATAAGCGCAAGTATTAGGCATAAAAATGATGCCGCAAAGATAGAGGTTTCGGTTTAATAATTTCAAAAAAAATAGGAGAAAAACACTTCAGCCCTCTTCTGCCGCCATCGACAGTGGCAGGCCTTTATGATAGCGACCTACAGACTACCGAAGAGGGACGAGACAATAATTCCTCGGTACGTTAGTATCCTTCATCAGATTGTTGTTCCTCACCGTCGCCATCTTCACCATCGCCACCGGGACGACCACGCTTTATGTTTTGCTGGTTGATACGGTAGTTGAAATTGAGTGAAAATGAGCGGCGGTTCCATGTGCTAGTGTTATATTGCCAAAAGCCGTCGCCCCAAGATTCGCCGCCCCAACTGCGTGAATTGAACAGGTCGCGCACGTTGAAAGTGACAGTGCCATTGCCATGCAGGATTTCCTTGCTCACCGCAAGATCAATCCACCAATTGCCCTTGTGCATTCCCAGAGGTTCCTTGTGGGGACCCATGATGTGTGCCGTCAGCTGCAGATCGAACCAGTCGCTCACCTTGAACTTCGACACAACACGTCCGAAAAGCATCCACGTGGCATCGTCATACGTCTTTTCATTAATCTCACCGACGAAATGCGAACGGAAAAAGTTGACATTGCCGTTCAAGTTCCACCATTTTGTCATCTGACCCTGAGCGACCATTTCCACACCAAAATCATCCGCCTTGCCGAAATTGATGGGCATGCTGTAGAATACGCCATCGTCCTCGTAGGTATAATTCCTTATCATATTGGTGCCGTGACGATAATAAGCCGTAAAGTTGAAGCTCGCCTTGTCCCAAAAATGGATGTAGCCCAATTCATAGCTATCCATATAGGTCGAGGTCAGGCTCGGGTTGCCCATTCGGATGTTACGGTTATCGTTATATGAACGGAACGGGCTCATCTGCCAAAAGCCAGGACGGCGTATGCGGCGTGTGTAGCTCACTTGGAACTGATTTTTCTCGTTCACCGAATAATTCAAATGTGCACTCGGGAAAAAGTCAAAATAAGGCTTGCCCCCATTGATGGAATCGGTGCCATCGTGGGCATAACCTTTCAGGTTAGTAAAGATATTCGTCATTTCAACCCTTAAGCCGATTTGTCCCGACCAACGTCCCCAGTCGTTGCCGATACTCGTATAAAGCGCGGCCACCTGCTCCTTGTATTCGTAGTCGTAACAATAGTTACCCAACGGTACCCAAACATCACCATTCTTCTGCCACACGCTGTCATTGCTTAGAATGTTTCGGTAGGTATATTTTCCTCCTATCTCCCATTGCGCCTTGGTGAGGAAGGGATGGACATAGTCGACGCTGGCTTGCAGGTTATGCATTCTCTGGTTGTTGCCAGTCTTTTGATACAATTCCCGAAGCGTCTCCGCCATAGTCTTGTCGGGATAGACTTTTTCCACGATGTCGGAGCTGGAGTTTTCAGCATTGGTAAAGAAACGGGCATTGGCCTTCAAGCTGCGTCCCTCGCGTTCAAAGGTCTTGTCGTAGTCCAAAGTAATCTCATACATAGGTTCATATTCCGCATAATCCTCAGCACGCACATCGTAAGACGAAGAATCTATCACCATAACCCCACCCGGATAAGAAGGATATTCGTCGGAATAGCATACCACAGGATGAGTCTCAAGTTTTCCGTAACGATAAACGAATGCCGCACTAATGATATCTTTGTCGGTGATGTAATAATCCGCTCCCACACGGACATTGTGGCCCATGCGGTTCATGCGACGCTCGGTGGTTTGGTCGGTGAGTTGGGTGAAGATGGTGTCGAAAGTCATTTCAGGACCTGTGCCTATTGTGTCAAGGAAATAACGCTTGGTTTTGTTCACACCACCACCAATGTTACTGCGATTGTTGAAGCCATAGCTGGCAAAGAGGTTCCAGCGTTTCAGGCGATAGTTGCCCGACAAGCTTGCTCCATACATCCACGGATAGCCGCCTCGCACATTGACCGCGCCATTGAAGCCCTGACGCTTGTCTTTCTTCAATATGATATTGATGATACCAGCCGAGCCTTCAGCATCATAACGCACCGAAGGATTGGTGATGACTTCTACCCTTTCAATCATGTCACCTTGCAAAGTACGCAAAGCGTCTTGGGTACTCATGCCCGAAAGTCCCGACTCCTTGCCGTCGATGAGGATACGCACACCATCATCGCCACGCAGACTAACATTGCCTTCCACATCGACCGAGACTGCCGGAATGTTTTCCAACACCTCGATGGCATTACCAGCCGTATTTGACACGTCTTTCCCCACATTGAAAACACGTTTGTCAAGGGTCATTTCGTAGGTACTCTGCTCTGCTACTATTTCCACTTCATTTAACACTCGCTGGTCGGGAGCAAGCGTGATGCGCCCTACGTCTACCATAGTCTTAGAGCCATCCAAAGAAATGTTCTTGAACGATTTCAAATAGCCAATATACTGGATTTCAAGTACGTATCTCCCTTTGTCAAGCTCTAACAAGAATTGACCCGATGATGTTGTGATGCAACCCGACACAAAAGTAGAATCAGGCAAGGCGCAAGCACGAACGGTGGCATATTCCATCGGGTGTCCAGAAATCTTGTCATAAACAAGGCCCTTCACATTGATGGTAGCAAAAGCGTATTGGACACTAAACATAAGTGTCAAAACAATAGGTATAATTCTTTTCATAAAGCCAAAACTTTCTTTATTATTATCGTTTATTTAGAACTCCATCACCAGCTTCACGTTAACATAACGCGGTGTCAAATAATTTGGGGCGCCATAGTAACTGTTGTCAATGTACTTCACCCAAGTATAGGAGATGGTATTGGAGATATTCAATAAGTTAAAAACATCTACACAGACAAACATATTCTTCACATATCGTAAAGGATTGCCCTTGCTGAAGCTACTGGCCTCGCTGATAAGCTGCTTGCTGAAACCAATGTCAACACGGCGGTATGCCGGATAATGACTTGAGGTGGAATAGAAGTCAGAGTTGTTGTCATTGATGGGCAAACCCGTGCCAAAATGCAAGGTCAAGTTAACACGCCAAGTAGGGAAATGGGGGATGTAGTCCTGAAAGAACAGCGAGAAATAAATCAGTTGGTTGGAAGGACGCTCATGCCAACCCAAAGCAATGGTGTCGGCCACTTGACTATCTTTGTGATTGTAAAAAGGAAGTCGATGTCCGTCAGCATCAACGAGGTAATAATCGCCACGGATGTCTTCCTTGGTATTCATGATGGAGAGACTGGCCCAGCTGTCAATGCCTTTCACAAACTCGCCATTCAATTTCAAGTCAATGCCGGTGGCATAGGCCCGTGCCGATTGGTCGGCATAGTAACGGATGCGTACATTGTCGATGTCGTAAGGCACGACATGAGTGAAGTATTTGTAATAAATTTCTGAAGTCAGGATAAAAGGTCGGTTCCAGGCGCGAAATTTGAAGTCATTGCCAGCCACAATCTGGTACGACTGCTGCGCACTGGCGCCCCCAAAAAGGGTGCCGTCCAAATTGCGTACCTCGCGATAAAACGGAGTCTGATTGTAAACACCACCCGACAAACGGAACACCAATTCGTGCTTATTATTATAGGGCTTGTAAGCCACGCCTGCCCTCGGGCTGACATACACCTTCTTATTATAGCCCCAGTAATTGGCACGCAGTCCACCCGTTATCACAAATTCACCCTTGTCTTGATTAGGAAGAGTCCACGAGTTCTGCACAAAACCGTCAAAATTATTAATAGACAATCTGTTCGCTGCCCTGTGCATATAATCCATACCGATTTCGGGCAGAATGTCGGGCATAACACCCGGCAACGAGTAGGGTTGCGGCAAAGCGTAACCTGCCGAGTCCATCATCTGCCATTCATCCACCACATCGTCAATATCCTGATGCTGGAAACGGAGACCCCATTTCAGCAAGCAATGATCCATGGCATAAAGCCCTTTATGGTCAAGGTTATAGACTTGTGCATTAAAAGCGTTACGGGCATGTTTGGTAAGCGTCCCAACTTCATGGTCTTCAATCACTTCTCCTAAGTCCTCTGAGCCTAATGTGGAATTGCGGAAGCCGAAATGATACTCTTCCATGACATCGTAGTTCTCGGTCTCATAGGCAGAATAAGCTGAAACTATCCATTTCAAGCTCATGTCTTTATTGGGTCTGTAGGACAAGGTCAGCGCACCTAAGCCCGTGGTATAATCGTCCACCTCCCGTCCATCGAAATAAATATTGACCTGGAAAGGCAAATCGATGGTACCAGCGTTAATCTTGGCGTTTTGCGGAACAAACATGTAACGATTCTTGGAGAAATAGCCCAAAAGCGACAGGTCCCATTTGTCATTGAATTTGTAGTTGAACAAGGCTTGTACGTCTGTGAAGGTGGGACGGTAGTCGCCTTTGGTGTCCATCATGCCGAGCGCCAAAGCCGTGTTTTTGTAACGTGCCCCTACGAGGTAGCTGAACTTCTCGTTTTTCGTGGTGCCTTCCACGTGGGCCTCTGCGCCAAGGAGACTCAAACTCAGCGATCCAGCGGTCTCACGCGGGGTCTTGTAGGTCACATCAAGAACTGACGACATTTTGTCGCCATACTCGGCTGCAAAACCACCTGCTGAGAAAGCGATGTTGTTCACCAATCGGGAATTGACGAAACTCAGGCCCTCTTGTTGTCCCGAACCGACCAAGAAAGGACGGTAGATTTCGATGCCATTCACATAAATAAGATTCTCATCAAAATTACCGCCACGCACACGGTATTGCGAACTCAATTCGTTGTTCGACACTACACCAGGCAAGGTCTTGATCAAAGTCTCAACACCGCCGCCCATAGTCGGCAATAAAGTAGCCTGTTTGGGGTTGAGACGGGTGAGGCTGGTAGCATCAGCAGCGCGATCGCTAATGACGGCATCGGCCAAAACAGTGGTGGTGGAAACCAAGGTCATATCGAGTTTACGCTTCTCACCCGCCTTAAGACGCACTGTGACTTGCTTTGGTTCATAGCCGACAAACGAAAAGCTGACAACAAAAGTGGTATCGGAGAGAACGGACAACTCATAATAGCCTTTCATATTGGTGGTCTGGCCCACAAGCATATCAAGAACAACAACATTAGCCATCTCAATGGGGTGGCCCATTTCGTCGGTCACTTTGCCATAAAGAGTGCCCACTGGCAAGTTTTGCGCTGATGCCAGCACCGAAAACAGCATTATTGCTATGAAGAGTAGTTTTGTCCGCATGAAGGGATAACTGAATTTGACCTGATTTATTGCTTTGTGGAGGTTTCAAACAAAAAAAGCCGCTGCGCAAGGCACAGCAGCTATATGTTCGTCAGGTATGGGAAGAATTACCAACGTTGCAGGTTGCCCTTCTCAGAAGCATCCATAATGGCTTGGTAAACGCCTTTCTTGTTGATGGTGCGCAAACCAGCAGCCGACACTTTCAGCACAACCCACTCATCCCACTCCGGAACATAGAACTTCTTGATTTTCAGATTCGGTTCAAAGGTCCTTCTCGTCTTTTTGTTGGAGTGCGAAACGTTGTTACCGTGCATGACCTTCTTACCAGTGATTTGACAAACTTTTGACATGACTCTAATCTTTTATCCTTTAATTTTACAATTGTCTTTTTTTCTAACGGGCTGCAAAAGTACAAAAATTTTCTTTTTGCAAAGGTTTTTCCTCAAAAATTCCAATAAAAAAAGATTTCTTATCTTTGCAGTCACAAATTCATCGTATAAAACAACACACTATGTTTACAAAAGACGTTTACAGCGGCCGTCGCGCCACCTTAAAAAAAATGATTTCGAAGGGCATTGCCTTCTTCCCAGCCAACAATGAAGCTCCCTTCAACTACCCCGACAACACGTACATTTATCGTCAAGACAGCAACTTTTCCTATTTCTTCGGCCTCAACCATCCCGATTTGGTGGGGGTCATTGACTTTGAGTCAGGCGACGAAATCCTCTTCGGTGTTGATGTTACCATCGACGATGTGATTTGGTGCGGCCCACTGCCTTCACTAAAAGAGCAAGGTGATTGCATTGGCATCACCGACTGCCGCGATTTCAATCAATTTGGCGAATACTTGCAGCAAGCTATAGCCAAAGGGCGTCAAATTCACATGTTACCCACTTACCGTGCCGACACGCAAATCCAATGCGCCACTTGGCTGAATTGTCATGTCAGTCAAGTGAAAGAGCATGTCAGCCTCGAGCTCATCAAGGCCGTCATCGCCATGCGCGAAGTGAAAAGCGAGCTGGAAATTGCCGAAATGGAACGCGCAGCCAACACCGCTTATTATATGCACACTACCGCGATGAAGATGTGCAAGCCTGGCATGATCGAGCAGGAAATTGCTGGTGTAGTGGAAGGCCTATCACTATCGGGCGGCGGTCCAGTTTCGTTCCCTGTCATTTTGAGCGTCGATGGTCAAACGCTGCACAACCACGGCCACCACAATATGCTGAAAGAAGGCCGTATGATGGTTTGCGATGCCGGTGCCGAGACGGAAAACTATTACGCTTCCGACTTCACCCGCACCACACCGGTAGGCGGCAAATTCAACCAACGCCAACGCGAGATTTACGAGATTGTCCTGAAAGCCAACCAAGAAGTGGCTGCCAATACACGTCCCTACATGCCATACATGGTAATGCACACTCTGGCCTGCCGCACCTTGATTGATGGTTTGAAAGGAGTAGGCCTCATGAAAGGTGACACCGAAGAAGCCTTGATGAATGGAGCTCATTGGCTCTTTATGCCTCATGGCCTCGGTCACATGCTCGGAATGGATGTACACGATATGGAAGGCCTCGGTGAGACCTACGTAGGCTATGACGACATCACGCCGCGTTCCACCAAATTAGGCTTTAGCGGTTTGCGTTGCGGCAAGACCCTAAAACCCGGCTTTGTGGTCACCGACGAACCTGGCATCTACTTCATCCCGACCCTCATTGACATGTGGAAAGCCGAAGGCAAGTTCAAGGAGTTCATTAACTATGACAGGCTGGAGACATACAAGGACTTTGGCGGTATCCGTATCGAAGACGACCTGCTTATTACTGCCGATGGTTGTCGTGTCCTCGGAAGGCCTATTCCCAAGACCGTTGAAGAGGTTGAAGACATGTGTGCCCAAGGCCGCGAGTGGATTAAAATGCCTGGATTGTTCTAAAATCACATCGGATCTACATCCACTTGGACCTGAACGGCTTTATAGTCGGAGTTTTGTTGGAACAAATGAATCTGCTGGGCTATCAGCTCCTTGACTTTTTGCGTGTTGAAGTCACGGCGGAATTTTACAAGCATTTGCTTGATGTACAGATTCTTGACACGAGATACCACAGGGTATTCCGGACCAAGTAGGTCTTGCTTGAAGATAGGACGCAACATAGAAGCCAACTCCGCAGCAGCGGGATTAAGTTTCTGATAGTCCTTGTGTTTCAAGCGGATGAGGATAAGACGGTAGAAAGGAGGGTAGCCAAACTGCCTCCGGATGACCATTTGTTTCTCATAAAGGCCACGGAAATCGTTGCGCAATACGTCCTGAAGCACAGGGTGTGATGGTTCGTATGTCTGAATAATGACTTTGCCTTGTTTGCCCTTGCGGCCTGCCCTACCCGCCACCTGTGCCATCAGCTGGAAACTGCGCTCGTGGGCACGGAAGTCTGGAAACGATAGCATGTTATCTGCGTTAAGGATGCCCACCACCTTCACCGAGTCGAAATCCAAACCCTTGGTGACCATCTGTGTACCCACAAGGATGTTGGTCTCCTTGTCCTGAAATTGCTCCAATATGCTCTGATAGTCATTCTTCGAGCGTGTGGTATCCAAATCCAGACGGGCCACTTTAGCTTCAGGCACGACGAGGCTCAAATCTTCCTCTATCTTCTCCGTGCCAAAACCGTGCATACGGATATTGGTGCTGTGACAGACAGGACATTCCGTCGGCACAGAAGCCGTATAGCCACAATAATGGCAACGCAAAACGTTCTGACTCTTATGGTAAATCAGGCTCACGTCGCAATTGATGCACTGCGGCACATAATGGCAGTCGTCACACTCCAAGCGCAACGAGAAGCCGCGCCTATTCTGAAACAAGATGGTTTGGTTGTGTTCTTCCAAAGTCTCTTTTATCGCGTCCAACAAAGTGCTGCCAAAATCTGCTTTCATCGTCTTTCGACGGCGTTCCACTCGCATGTCGCTGAGGATGATTTCGGGCATCTGCACACCGCCAAAACGCTCCGTGATTTCCACTAAACGATAGCGACCATTCAAGGCGTTGTAATAGCTTTCATAAGAAGGTGTGGCCGACCCCAAAACGATGTTGGCCTTGTGCATGGCGGCTAAAACGATGGCGGCATCTCGGGCATTGTAGCGTGGTGCCGGGTCAATTTGCTTGAATGAGCTGTCGTGCTCCTCGTCAACGATAATGAGGCCGATGTCGGAATAAGGCAGAAGTATAGCCGAACGCGATCCGATGATAATCTGGTGCTTGGGCGATTGCGTCTGCCCGAAGTCCCGTACCTGTTCCCATACTTCTACCCTTTCATTGTTGCCATACCGCGAATGATACACGCCCAACCTGTCTCCAAAGTATTCTTTTAGTCGGTTAATCATCTGTGCAGTAAGCGCAATCTCAGGCAACAGATAAATCACCTGTTTCCCTCGGTCAACAGCTTCCTTGATAAGTTTGATATAGATTTCTGTCTTGCCCGACGAAGTCACACCATGTAGCAGTACAGGCTTATTCTCCGCAAAGCCTTCCTTAATGCCATTGAAGGCTTTACACTGCGCCTCCGTTAGTTGTATGCTTTCCACATCAGTCTGCACCTTGAATTCCTTCAAACGACTGACTCTTTTTTCATAGACCTCAAAGATGCCCTTCTCAGCCATACTCTTCAATATGGTCGAAGTGGCATTGGCTTTTTGCAATAAAGACTTCGCCATCACTTCGTTGTCACAATCGCCACCCAAGGTGATGAAAGCCAGTAAAATCTCCAATTGTTTGTAGGCACGCTTGGTCAGTTGATCCATCAGTTCCTGCAACTTGGCTTCATCACGATATTCTCCTGTAAGCCTCACAAAACGTTCATATTTGGCCTTGTACTTCTCATTCAACTCCTCTTCCATCACCAAAACACCCTTTTCCATCATACTGTGTATCAATGGCATCACCTTCTTAAAACCAATAATCTTGCTCACCTCACTGATGGCAATCTTAGGCTTAATCTGAAGTGCTTCAACAATCAAGTATTCAAAGTCGTTCAAAGCCACGGAATCGAGCACGTAATCGGGCGACAAAGCTACCGTCGTCTCGCTACTCAACTTCAAGGCAGATGGCAAAGCTGCCTGCATCACCTCACCGGGATGACACATGTAGTAGGTCTTCACCCAATCCCAAAATTTCAACTGCTTATCATTGACAATCGGCTGGTCATCAAGTATATCCATTAGGAATTTAACCTCTACAGAAGGCACTTGCTCCGTGAGACTGACGATAAGTCCCGACATAATTTTGGTTTTGCCAAACTGCACTACTGCCCGTTGCCCCACACGCACCGTGTCATTCAAGGCATACGGCACCCGATAGGTAAAAGTACTTGGCACCGGTATCGGGAGCAGGACTTCAGCAAACAATGTGATTCTGTCGGGCATAACCTAATGTGAATTCACCATAGAATAGCCAATCAATTCGTCATAGCCCTTGACGGCATTAAAGTAATAGAAATACAGCTTGTAAACATTATTGGTCTCCCAATGGTTGCCTGCTGTCAAGTCGGTCATCACTTCACCCGTCTTCCGGTCAACCGCAGCAAACATGAAATTATAGTAGCCTTGCTTGAGCAACATCGAGCAGGTGTAGCCATGCAAGCGATAGTCGTATGTCATGCGGTTATTGTCATCAAAGCACCAATCGTTAATGGCACCCATGATATACAGGTCTTCATGCGTCATCGGGGCCTCGCACTTGTAGAAGAAATTGACGCGGCAATATTCGGCCTCGATAGCATTGTCAAGATTGTCGTTTTCCACATAGATGAACTTCTCACCATGGATGTCCTCATACGTGACATAGGCTTTCCTTGCTCGCGACTCACAGGTGGCGATGTCGAACTCATAGTAGTCTTCTGTCTGGCGGATATGCGCTAAGTTCTCCGATTGGAAATAGACATTACTTATGTTGATGCGGCGATATTGATTGACGCCTTCAAAAACGGTCTGTGGATGATGTTCAAACGAAATATACTCAGGATAGACATAGGTGGGCTTCAGTCCTATGGCGGCATTGTCCCAACGACCATTCTGACGAATGTTCAGGAAACTGAATTGCTGCGTGTTCCCCGTGATATAGTTGTTCAAACTGACTTTTACGTTGAGTTGCTGGTGTGTGTCGGTAAGAGCCAAGTCATCAGGATAACGGGGCACGATGGCACCGACGTGGGCTTTCTCGTCAATAATCATAAAACGACGGGTAAAGAGAACATTGTCTTCGGTCAAATCGTCACGAAAAACAATGAGCAGGTAGTTGCCGGAAATGATAGGCATCATATCTTCTTTGGGGAACACGAGCTGATAATTGACATAATCAACCAAAGTGTTGCGCGAAAAAGCATAGTCGTCGATTCTGTCTGACTCAAAACCCGATGCATATTGCACACGCTGCATGTCAGTCGGCTGCCAGTCATGGCTGCAATGGATGAAGGTGTAGTTGAGCACTTCACCATCGCCCCCAAGTATGTCAAACATCAAGGTGAGTCGTTCTCTCATGTCATCCAAAGGGATGATAGGGTCATTCAATTGGTTGCCGTCTGCATACAGCAAAACGGTTTGCACATCGACCTTGTAGTTAAGGTCGCCACAAGGCAGGCTAAACTCCTGTGCGAGCATTGTCGATGCCATGCAAAATAAACATGTCAACAAGGCTATTCTTTTCATAGTGAAGATAATTTTCGGCAAAAGTAACAAAAAAAGCCGTTTTTCAACGGCTTTTTCATCAAAGTTGTTCAACAATGCGTCGTTGTACATCAACGAACTCCTCTGGCGTCAAATGGACGTGTTCCTTCTTAAAGTCCATATCCCCTTCCTGAGTGATGGGGATGAGGTGGATATGTGCATGAGGCACTTCCAAGCCTATGACAGCCACTCCGATACGTTTGCACGGAACGGCTTTTTCGATGCCCTTGGCCACTTTTTTTGCAAAGACCATCATGGAAGCCAGTTCTTCGTCATCGAGATTGAAAATGTACTCATCTTCATGCTTGGGAATCACCAAAGTGTGACCTTTCATCACAGGGTTGATGTCCAAAAATGCAAAGAAACGCTCGTCTTCAGCGATCTTATAGCAAGGGATTTCCCCTTTCACGATTCTTGAAAAGATAGTAGCCATAATTGAAATGTTTTAACGTGAGATTTCAAGCACTTCAAACACCATTTTACCAGCGGGGACCATAATCTCAGCCATATCGCCCACCTGCTTCCCAAGCAAGCCTTTACCAATGGGCGAGTTAATGGAAATCTTACCTTCCTTGAAGTTGGCTTCTTTCTCCGGAACGATGGCATAGGTCATCACCATGTTATTCTTGGTGTTCTTAATTTTCACAGTGGAATAGAGCAAAACCTTGGAGGTATCCATTTTCGATTCATCAAGCACACGGGCATTGAAAATCAATTCTTGCAATTCAGCAATCTTGGCTTCAAGCAAGCCTTGGGCTTCCTTGGCGGCATCGTATTCTGCGTTTTCCGAGAGGTCACCTTTGTCGCGAGCCTCTTGAATGGCTAAAACGATACGCGGACGCTCACGTAAGATGAGGTCATCCAACTCGTCTTTAAGCTTCTGCAACCCTTCTTGGGTAAAGTATTTAATTTCTGACATAGCTGTGTTGTTTAATCAAAAAAAATGTCAAAAAAGGAGACCCTTACCGAAATAAGGGTCTTCTTTTCATTGGTGCTGCAAAGATACGAAAAATATCTTTATCGCGTCGTTTTTATCAGAAAATTAATCTGGCACCATAGGTGTGCGTGCCTTTGAATGTGTAGGTGTCTCTGAAGGCATAGTCAATGGCAAGTTTCAAGCCGTTTTCATCCTTCGAGAGCGGAATCTGCACGCTCAAGCCAGCACTCAGACCACGGTTAACGTTCATGCAATCGTCATCTTCAAGGATACCAGTCTTCGACCAGATGCCTTGCTCATAGGTATAGCCAGCACGCACCAGCAGAATCTCTTTCCAGCCATATTCCAAGCCCAGGGTGATTTGGTCCTTGGTAAAGGAATTGGAAGTAAAGTTACCGGCAATGGTGAGACGGTGGCTTTCACCCATAATCCAGTCATAGGCGGCAGCAATGCTCAGTTGCGTGGGCAATTCAAACTCGTCGGCACGATGCACGATGGTGAACTGCTGGGTAGTACCTTGGGTGAGGAATGCCTTGTAGGACAAACCGTCGCCAGAGTATTTCATCGTAGGTCCAATGTTCTTCAGCGTGATACCGAAGTGAATATTGTCAAAGGGACCAGTGACATACTGAATACCAGCATCAAGAGCGACACCAACGCCACCCATATCCTTAATCGACTCGCTGATGATTTTCAAGTTGAAACCGCCGCTGATGCTGTTGGAGAAAGCTCTCGAGAAGGCGATGTTGATGTTCATCAAATTAGGTTTGAAGTAACCCAAAACGTTCGGGTCGGGATTTTCGGTGGTAGTAATCGGAATTTCACCGATGCTAAAGCTCATGAACGAGAGACCGATGGCATTTTGCTCACCAATACGGGCCAAAACACCAAACGAAATAACGCTGACACCAGTGCCGTGCAGCCAATCGGTGTAACTAAAGTCGACATCAAGGCGTTTGCAGGAGGTGATACCAGCCACATTGCCAAACATGGCATCGACACCGTGCACCTTCGACATGCCAGCATTACCCCAGCCTGCCGAAGCAGCCCACGGGTTGATGAGCAGTTGCGATGCACCAGCTTGGCCTGAACGGTCCTTATTTCCTGCAAATGCTTGGGGAGCGGTCAATCCGAGAAGGATGACCATGCTCATTACGATATATCCAAATGATTTCTTCATGATATTTACATTTAACGGTTAGCAGATACATTGATTTTAGAATGTGTTCAGGTCAACCTTACGCATAGCTCCATAGAACTTGATGACACGCTCGCTGCCACTGGTGAAGTCCTTAATATGGATCAGATAGAAGCCGCTGGAGACAGGCGTGTTGGCAAAGTTAGTGAGATCCCATTCAATGCTAGGCTCGTCATTGTCCTTAGTGAACTGACGCACCTTCGTACCACTCAAGGTGTAAATCGTCACCACGCACTTCTCAGGCAGGTTGGCAATCTTCACGCGGTTGGTCAGGGCGTTGGGTTCATAATCGCTATATGCGTAGTAAGGATTAGGCGTCACTGTGATGAGGTTCAGGTCCTCCTCGGTCTTCTCAGGATCATTGAGGGTCGGGTTGAGACCGTCAATGGTGAAGGAATACATAGGACGCAGGTCGTTAATCATCAACTCTTCAGGTTGAACTTTCAATTCGTTCGGACCATAGCCATAGTCATAAGGCTTGGCCAGACGGATACGGATACGGCAATCGTTACCTTGTGGCAGCCAATCCTCACCAACAATACCCATCGGCATACCTACCCACTCAACGAGTTTCCAGAATTCAATGTTGTAGAGGTTCTGGAGGTTGTTGTTCTGATGTTGGATGTAATTAAGGGTCTTAAAGAGGCGGGCACCACCATCGTAAGCCGGGCAAACAAAATCCTTATAAGGTGAGCTGGATGCCACCGCGATGGAGTCGTCACGGAAGACGTAGACATAATGCTTACCACCGAAGACTGGAACCAGGTCAGCACCACGGTAAATGGCGGGATCGACAACCTGAAGTGTAGGATCTTCCAACGTAGTCTTCTGCAACTGTGCAGGATTAAAGATCATGTCACGACCTTTGATTACTGAATCAGCATAATAGGAGTCCTCACCAAAGGCGACATTGAGACGCATACCCGATTCAACGTCGATGACATAGCCCGGGAACCAACCCATACCCTGTGCACCGATGTAGTTAGCATCTGACGGGTCAAGGCTGCATGAGTCAGGAGTGCTCTGCCAATCCACAGTAGTGGGACGACCTTGCTTGTCGACCGATGCATGCTTACGGAGATTGAATCTCTTGGCACCACCCTCAGAAAGTCTGTCGTCCATACACATCTCGATGACGGGGCAACGCGTCCAAAGGTTGGTATCAGCAGTCAACACAATGTCAATGCTGTTAGTCTTATGGAAATAGGAACCAACTCTACAGTTAGCGCTATAAATAGGACCAGGGTTCAGATTGTTAACTTGCCCCGAGTTAGTAGTCAACAAGAAAGGAGCCCAAGTACCATTGGCAATCTTCTCGAAGTTCTCATTCGGGTCCCAAGGATGGCTGGCACCAGCAGTGTATGCACCAGACGACATGCTGTAGTCATTTACCGAAGCATTGTTAATGTCGGAATACGTTCCAGAACGAATCCAGTTGAGTTCAGAGGCTGCACCAAGGTTATCCGTGTCGCGGATACCATCCAACCACGGATGCTCAGGATCGCTGAACTCAATGGAAGAAGTGATGACACCATTGTTTTCGGCTACTACAGTCAGATACGGATGCCAATCATTGTCATAGTAAATCTGACCCACAGTAATGCAACCGAAATCGTAAGGCTGCTTAATGGTGATGGAAATACCACGGTCGATGAACATCTGCTCGTCACCATAAACGGTAGTCGTATCACTCATAATCGGAATGGTATCATTCGGGTTCTCAGGATTGGGGTTCATGTCTTTCAGGTACCAGTGCGAAGCCATACGGGCGGCAGAGTCACCTTGCACTTCCTGGTTGCCAGTGATGTTATAGGTGTAGGAAGGCTCAAAGTCAGAGAACCAGAGGTTATAAGTGGTAGCTACGACATTCAACGGGTCAACAATCTTAACGTCGATGGGGCCATAACCAGCCTTGTATTTCGGATGATAGCTAACAGGATAGTCAGGACCACCAAACACGTTTTCAGCACTGGCGGGTTTCTTGCTGAGGATTTCAGCAACAGTCTCGTCAGTCAGTTCAAGGTCATTGTTTCCGTTACCCATACCCACGATACGCTGGATGGCAGGTTTGTCACCATAAACAGCGTTCAGCACAGTACCATTCACTGTCTTATGAGGCACAGCGGAATAGCACTTAATGTTCTTACGGCCTTCGAGGTAAGGTTTCTGCTGGCCTTGCAGACCGAGAGCGTCATCCTGCGAATACGGCAAATAGTTATTATAGGCGTAAGAAACGGCCATATAATAATAGGTCTTGTGGTTAACAAGATTCGGGTTGTCGCCAGTGGAGAACTTGTCTTCAGTCAGAACGAAGCTGTGGGTGATACCGGCATCGCTTCCTTCAACCTTCAGCTCAGGAACACGGGCTTGGATGGACTCATCATAGTTGTAATTGACAAGGCGCGTGACATTGTTGCGAATGTCGCATTGGAACACGAGACGAGCCTTGTCAGTATTGTTAAGTTCGTCGGCACCAACCTCATTGTTGACCAACTGATACACCTTATATCCTTCAAAGCGATAATAACGGTCGTAAAGAATCTCTTCAGTGGTCTCATGCTCGATAGGATCCATCAGGGTGTCGATGACACAACCCACTTGGCAAGTGATAGTATCAAAGAGGACACCAGGACCTGGATAAATGCTCTGAGGCACCAGCAACACGGTATCAACACCACCAATCATGCACTCAATGGTATCATAAGTAACCATTGAAGGATCAAAATCGCGAGGGATATATACCGTAGTGTCGTGACAATTGACATAAGCAGTCACATTCTCATGATAAGTAGTGGTCTCGATACGAGAGGTAGGAATCTCGGGGTCGAGCTCGATGTAACCTTCCTTATAGTTGTTGGAAAGCGCAGTGTTCGACAGATAGATGATAAGCTGTTGGTCAAGCTCACGGATAGTCAGGTCAGGAGCATTGGGGCCGTCAATGACCTTGAAGCAGTTATCGAACAAGGCTTGGCACTTGTCGTCAACCACGCGGAGCAATTCAACGGAAGCCCAGGCACCACCTGAAGAAGCACGTGCCCACGGCACACCGAAGGTGATGTAGTTGACAGCACCAGGTTCAAGGGTGAAGGGTCCAGCCGATTGCATGAAACGACGGTCATCAGGAGCGTTCTGGCACTGAGCCTCTGTCCAATAAAGGTTGTTCTGGTTGAAACCACCATTGGGAATAACACCACCGGTACCCCAATTCCACGGGTCAGAATCGCCAGGGAACATGAAGTCGCACTCAGGACCAACCACATCGTTGCCCGAGAAAGCGTTACCACCATATTGCATCTTGGCACCATTCTTCCAAATACCACGCAGGTAGTTGTAGTATTGAGGAGCAGTGTTCGGGTCACCATTATCAGCAGAGCTGTTGTTGTGATACACGAAACGGCGCATACCGAAACGTTCGTCGTCCACGATGCCATTACCGAAGTTCACACCGTTGATGCTTTCGTCAACAATCTGCACAGCAGTGGTGCTGTCATTAACAAAGATAGAGTCACCAGAGACAGGATCAACATGGTCGAAAACCTGTACAAAGCGGAACTTCGGATTGTCGAGGCCGTCAGGATCCATATAAGGACCTTGGAAGAAGTCGATACCGACCGCAGGCGGCTGAGCACCGTAGGCTTCAGGCTGACCGCTACCATCGGTGGCAGAACCATTGTAACCATAACCCAAACCACGTTGCACATCGCAACCCACATAGTCGTCCTTAGCGTAACCAAGGTCAACGTCAGTCCAAGGCGAGAAGTAGGTTCCCGTCAAGGTGTAGGTTGAACGGTTGATAATTTCGTAGCTGTAGAAGGTCATGTTGTTGATTTCGTCGTTAGTGGCGAAAGCGAAGGCTTGGGCACGGATTTCCATACCGATAGCCTGACCGCCCGACTCAGTGTGCGAAGCACCTTTATCATTGAAAATCCACCAGAGGGTCTGGTCGCCTTTCAGCACTTGGTCGGCAAGCAGCGAACCATGAATGGAGCCTTCGCGTTCCTCGTCCATGGTCGGGGTCTTGGTGTGGCACAACACATTGTCGATGTCATAATAAGGATAGTCTCCGTTTTCAGGGTGATATTCACCATCGCCATCTTTATCATAGAAAGGAGCCAGATAGTGGCTGATGCCTTCAGCGTCGTCATCCGAGGGGTGGGCAGGCCATTTCTCGATAATGCTGGGCATCTTGTATTCAGGATCCAGAACGCCGTTGTCATCAAAAGCGGCAAGGAATTGATCAACTTCAGCACGCGTAATCTTGAAGATCTTATCCCACTTGGCACAGGTCTCAGGCGTGACAGAGGCTTTGCCGTCAATGGTCAGAGGGCCAGTGTAGTAGTCATTACCGACCTGGCGGAAACGCAAGGCGGCGCATTTCAGCTGCTGGTTGACGTCGACACCGGCAATCCACAAGGAGCCAGCATACAGCGACGTAGCAGCGCCGTTGGCAGGGATGAAGTACTTGGAACCGACACCACCGGGCAAGTCCCACCACATATCACCACCTGCGTTGATACGGGTTTTCACGTTGTTGATGTCCAACCACTCAAATGACGAGGAAGGAGTACAACCGGCTGCGGTTTGGGCACGTTGACCCTTGCCTTTATCATCAAAGTGACATTTTTCAGCCTTTCCGGGAATTACGGCACAGAAGACAAGGAGTGCCGCAAGAGTTACATGAACTATATTCTTCATAATTTGTATAATTTTTCGTTTATGGAACCATTCTCGTCATTAGAAGTTAAAGCTTAAGCCCAAACGAATCTGGCGAGGCGTTGAGTAGTTACCGCCGCTGTCAACGTAGATCTGATACATCTGCATGAAGGCCTGCGGGTCAAGCTGTTCCTGGATTTCACGCTGCCACTCGGGAGCTGACAGATAACCATCGTCGTTGGGGTTACCCGTGGCGGAGTAGACTTTCAGGATGTTCTTAGAGTTGAGCAGGTTGAGGATTTGCAGGTAGACATTGAAGTAGACATCGTGTCCCTTCTTGCCTTCCTTGCCACCCAAAGTGAGGTTGAAGTCCTTATCAACACGGAGGTCGAAACGGAACGAAGCAGGCATTCTGGAACCGTTGTAGGTACCTTGCAGCAAGCTAGTACCGCCTTGGATGGGCGACAACACCTTACGGGCTGCTGTGTAAGGAGAACCCGAACCACCGTTCACCGTCAGAGCGAAACCGGTATTGGCAAGCACCTGGATGGGCTTCTTGTCGGAGTTCTTGCGGTTGATGACAGGACCATTGTATTCCTTACCACCCTTGAAACGATAATCGAGGGTCAGGTTGAAGCCGTGACGACGGTCGCTGTTGGAAGGATAGGTGGATCTCAGGTTAGGCACACCAGCGGCGATAAGGGCCGAAGCGGTGGTGGCAGAGGCACCGGTCTTATTATCGAACTGCAGGGTGTAGCTGGCACGCACACGGACGTTCTTCGTTCTACGAAGGTCGTAGCTGGCAGTCAAACCCTTAACAGTACCGAAGTCGAGGTTGCTGTAGGAGTTGTAAGCCTTCGGGTAAGCACCATTGAAGCGGTACATCTGGATCATGTTACGAAGCTCACGATAATAGGCAGTGATGGTCAACGAAGAAGTGCTGTTCAGCTTCTGCTTGAAACCGATTTCGTAGTCGATGGTCTGAGAAGGTTGCAGGTTGGGGTTCGGCACCGTGCTGCCATATTCGTTGAAGTGCAGATAAACCAGCGGGCTGCAGTAGAAGTTGCCGGTGGGACGCTGCGTCAACATGTCGTAGTGGGCATAGAACAAAGCCTCATCCGAAATCGGGAAGGAGAAGGAGATACGAGGCATCACGTTCCAGGCGGGATCGTAGTCCTTGAAGGAGTTGATGTCAACCTCAGACTGTGACGGATCCTTGACCCAAGGCACCATGTCGAGAGCATCAGGGGAGGTGATTTCCTTACCTTCGGCATTGTACCAAACGTGGCCATTACGGTAACCGACGATTTCCGCCATCTCGTCAATCTTGTTCACATAGGGGACATAGTCATCACCGATGTTGTCCGGGATGTAAATGTCACCATCGCCAACATAATGCAAAGCACTCAGTGTACCACTGGCGATAGCGTTTCTGACATCACCCACGGTATTGAAGTCATACAGCACGTACGGGTCTTTCAAAACCTTCATGTTGGCATCGAAACGGTCGACACGAACACCGATGTTGAAAATCAGGTCTTTGAAGGCGAACTTGTCCTGGATGTAACCAGCCATATAGATGGGCTGTTGTGCACCAATCTCACGCGTAAAGTTACCGTTGGCATCTTTCTCGGTGAAGAATTGCTCCAGCGAAGGACGCTCGAGGAGACCATATTTGCGGTGTCCGTCGTAGGAATAGCCATAATAGTCAACATAGAAATTGCCGTCACGGGTCAGTTCGTCGGCACTGAACATGCTCAAGTCGAAGCCACCATTGAGGATAGCCTTCTTCATGTTACCTTCCTCGTCATAATACATAATTGAATTGTCATTGAAGTCGTAGGAGTCAATGAGAATCCATTCTGTACCTCTGGGCGACAGGCCGAGGGCCTTACGCAGATTGACATCGAAGGTATATTGCATGTTCTCGTCGTACATTCTGTGATAGTTGATGGTGTCGACATAGCCGTCATAGCTGATGGCATACGGGCTCGACATATCAAGTTCCTGGATGTGATAGTTGGTCAGGTCACGCATCAGGGACCAATAGGCAGAACCACCATCGAAGCCCATGTAAGCGGAGTTACGCATTTCGGCTTGCAGACCCAACTTGATTTCATGGCTGTTGTCGCCTCTACCGATGGTCATTGAACCATTAATGTTGAAAGCCACTTGGTCGGTAGCCGACTTGGCATAGGTTGCCATGATAGTGCCAGGCACAGCATACATACCATAAGCAGCTTCAGGTGTCCTACCATTGATCAGGCCCTTGTTACCAACGATATTCGACAAGTTATTGTAGTTGCCAAAAGAGCCGTAGGGTTCATACAAGTCGAAGTAGTTCTCGACATAGTTGGCGAGCAAGGGATTGAAGTCGTAGTCCATACGCTCAAACTGCACCAAAGTATCGTAGAAGTTGTCGAGCACCCAGACGTTGCTGAAGCTGTGGTATTGACCGTCAACAAGCACGGAGTCAACTACAGTGGTTCTGAACGCGTAGTTAGGAGCACGATAGGTGGTGAACTTACCAATGTTACCATAAGCAAAGATGTTGTCCCACAAGTCGGGGTCGCCTTGCTGGGCGAAAGTATGTGTGTAGTCAGCTTGGATGCTGTAGTACACGTTGGAGATCAACGAAGTGCTTTCCGGATCGGAGGGGAAGCGCTGCGAGAATCTGATGTAGCCACGATAGGTACCTGACTTGTAAAGGTAGTTCTTATCGGTATTGAAGAAGTATTGTGATCTACCCGATCCGTGACTCTGGCCTCTGTAGAATGATCCACCAATGGTAAGATTGGTGGTAGGGCCAGTACGGATATCAAACTTACCATTCAGATTGATGCTATAGTCGGATGAGTTGTTGAGGAATTTCGTGTGATAGAGGTTGTCACGTTGGGTGTAGGAAGCCATAGCATTGGCGCCCGTGCCGCTACCCGAGAGGGTCAGCGGATTTTCCTTGATATAGTCCATCCACTCATCGGTGGCATGCCAGAAACCCGGAGCAGAAATGCTACCATATTTGTTATGGGCTAAGTCGCCAGCGATGAAGAAGCCCAGCAGAGCCTCTTGTTCCTGTTCGCCTTCTTCGGCACGCTTCTTCAAAAGCGGGCCGTTTAAGCTGAAGCCGAGACGCTTGTGACCATAACCTTCGACGGAGTGCTCATACTCGATGCCACCACCCCAAGTACGGCTGGGGCCTTTGGTGGTCATGTTGATGATACCACCGCTGGCATCACCATACTGTGCGGGAGTACCACCGAGGATGACGTCGACCTGGTCGATAGCGCCTTGCGGGACGCTACCATTACCGATGACTCTCACACCGTCGATGTAGTAGACGGCGCCTTCACGTGAACCACGGATGGAGCCGACCTCACCGTCAGCGGAGAAAACGCCACCGACGCTTGCGGCCACACCTTCAGCAGAACGCACAGGCAGTTTAGCAATTTCCTCAGCGGTGACAGACTCACCGGAAGTCGTGTTGTCCTTCGAAATCAGAGGAATCTCGTAATCGACGACGATGACTGCATCCAAACTAATGGAGCCACCGACCATCTTGATGTCGTAGTAGGTAATCTTGTTGGCCGGAATAACAATGTTGTTCACTTGGAACGCATTGTAGCCAACACAGCTTGCCTTCAAGGTGTAGGTTCCCGGAGGAATCGGGTTGATGTCGTAGTTACCATCGAAGTCGGATGATGCACCACCCACTTGCGTTCCGCCTTTTTCAATGATGACGTTGGCAAACGGTACGGTTTCTCCCGAGTCGTCGGTAATCTTGCCTTTGAGTCTTCCTTGCGCCTGAGCCATGGTCATCGTGCAGGTGGCCATGACTAATGCAAGGGTCATTAGTAAATTTTTAAACATACCTTGTAATTTTATGTAATACTATACTTCATTTAGTGCTATAGTTAGTGCATTAAAAGTCGTCAAAATTACAACCTTCTTGGAAAGTACGCAAGAAAAAAATTCATTTTCGACGTTTTTTTCTTCCAGAAAAACCCAAAACACATCTCAACATTTTGATATATAACTATTTATAGAAAAGAGAATTTTTACACTATTTTTCACTCGTTTTCCGACTATAGCCAAAAAAAGCCAAAAAATATGAATTTTTTGGCTTGAACTGGAACAAAACAGGTTTGAACTAGGAGAAAAACGGATTGCTACGTTGTCTACGACGCATCCGCTCAGCATGACGCTTGTCCTGGTTCATCATCCTTTTAGTCTTTTTTGCCTGATGTTTATAGTGTGCCGACTTGGCTTTATCATACTGCTTTTTCGATTCTTTTTCCTGCCTTTCCAACTGCCGCTCGGCATTCCGCATAGCTCTCGACTTATTCGAGGCACATGAAGTGAGCACCAAAAAGAGGCTCAACAACAAAACAATGATGGTGTTTTTACTTCTCATATCCTGTTTATTTTCGGTGCAAAAGTAACAATTTTCCATTGATGGTATACTTTGAAAGGGATTTTTGCGTTACTTTGCCATGATGAAAACACGCATTTTACACCTATTAATATTAATAGGGCTTCTGACAGGGATACAGAGCTGCCAGAAATACCCTGAAAATCCCAACCGGCCTTCCACGCCGTTTTCATTCTCAATCTACCCTAACACGCTTCAATATCAAGAGATTAACTACGTCAGCGGTTGGATTTACGTCACCTCTGAGGTGGAGAGCACCAGCCGGGGTGTCATCATCTACCGCCAAAGCGAGAACGAATTTCTTGCCTACGACCGTCTGCCACCCAACGAACCCAATGCCTGTACGGACAGCGAGGGCAACACGACACGACTCGTGGTCGACTTCCCCTTTGTCGTCGACCATTGCAACAATGCATACTACAACCTTCTGAATGGCCAGATTATTGTCGCTGAACCCGATATGATCCCTAACTTCCCTACCGAAGGCGCACCTGTGTACCCGCTTATCCAATACTACACCCAGTATGACGGAAACAAACTAACCATTTACAACAGATAATCAAGCAATTACACTCCTATTGTTGAAAAATGTTGAAAAAGTGGAGACGGAAATCCTTGCAGGTTTTCGTGACTCAGGGTAGTTTTGCAGCGTAATCGTAATACTTTATTTCATTCTTTTGCTTAGCTTGACGGAGCCTGCCTGCCGTGGTGGGCTTCGTCAGTTTTCCATGACGCGGGTCTGTCGCTCGATGGAGGCCTGATGGATGGCCTCAAACACCTTATTTATTAATTGGGGCGACAAGCCCAAGTCTTGCCCCGTGGCAATATGATCGTCAAGAATCTTTTTCCAGCGATCCAGTTGCACCACCGTGGCATTGTGACTCTTCTTGTATTCGCCAATTTGGGCACTGACTTCCATCCGACGTGCCAGCAACTGTAGCAACTCACTGTCAATATCATCAATTTCGCCGCGAAGGCCGGCAAGGTCGCGTTCAACGATGTTCGCATCTTTGGTACGGAAGGTCAAACTGGCCAGCAATTGTTTCAACCCCTCAGGGGTGATTTGTTGTTTGGCATCGGTCAGGGCTTCATCGGGATTAATGTGGCATTCTATCATTAATCCGTCAGTGGCGAGGTCAAGAGCCTTTTGTGCAGTGGCTTGCAACAACTCGCGGTTACCGCAAATATGACTGATGTCAGTAATCAACGGCACGCTCAGTCTTCGGGTCAGCTCGATGGGGATTTCCCACATGGGGAAGTTGCGATAGGGAGTCTCCTTATAATACGAGAAGCCACGATGCACAGCCATCAGTTGCGTCACACCGGCTTTCTGGAAACGTTCAAACGCGCCAACCCAAAGGTTGAGGTCGGGCGAGACGGGGTTCTTGATGAGCACCGGGATATCAACACCTTGCAGGGCATCAGCCAGCTGCTGCACCAAGAAAGGGTTGACCACCGTTCGGGCGCCAATCCAAAGTGCATCAACCTCATATTTCAGGGCCAGTTCGACATGGGCTGTTGTCGCCACCTCAGTGGCGACGGGCAGGCCTGTCTCAAGCTTCGCCTCACGAAGCCATACCAGGCCTTCCTCTCCCCTGCCCTCGAAGGCATCGGGGCGGGTGCGGGGCTTCCAAATGCCGCCACGCAGCAGCTTTACCTCAGGGATTTCGGCCAAAGCCTTTGCTGTGGCGAGGATTTGGGCTTCGGTCTCTACGCTGCACGGGCCAGCTATAACAAATTGATAAATCATAGTTGCAAAAGTACAATATTTTCAGACTTGCATTGCGTTTTTTTTCGTTTCTTTGCAGTTTATTACAATTGAGCAACAAATAAAAAACATCATACCGTGAAAAGAGTAGAAATCAAGCAAGCCTTGCAGATGCAAGCCTCTGACAATGAGATTACCGTGATGGGCTGGGTGCGCAACAAGCGCGGCAGCAAGAACGTGGCCTTCATCGCCCTGAACGACGGCTCCACCATCAACAACCTACAACTGGTCATCGACCTGAACGTCATTCCCGAAGAAAATCTGGCCTTGATGCACGCTGGTGCTTCGCTGTGGGCCAAAGGCATTTTGGTCGCCTCACAAGGCAGCGGTCAGGCCGTGGAGCTCTCCGTGAAGGAGATAGGGCTGTTTGGTCCCGCCAATCCCGACGAGTACCCGCTGCAACCCAAGAAACACTCCCTGGAGTTTTTGCGCGACATTGCCCACCTGCGTTTCCGCACCAATACTTTCGGAGCCGTCATGCGCCTGCGCCATGCCATGGTGTTCGGCATCCATAAGTTCTTCACCGAGAGGGGCTTCTATAATATCCACACGCCATTAATCACCGCCTCTGATGCAGAAGGTGCCGGAGAGATGTTCCAGGTGACCACTTTGGATTTGAACAACATCCCTCGCGACGAGCAAGGCAACATCGACTATAAACAAGACTTCTTTGGCAGGTCAACCAACCTCACCGTTTCGGGTCAGCTTGAAGGCGAGTTGGCAGCCACGGCCCTGGGCAAGATTTACACCTTCGGTCCCACTTTCCGTGCCGAAAACTCCAACACCACGCGCCATCTGGCCGAGTTCTGGATGATTGAGCCCGAGATGGCTTTCTACGACATCAACGACAACATGGACCTCGCTGAAGAGATGCTCAAATACTTGATTCAATACGCCTTGGATAACAACATGGACGACCTCCAGTTTTTGAGCAAACGCCTGCAAGATGAAGAGAAAGGCAAGAAGGAGGAAGAGAAGTCGATGGAGCTCATCAGCAAGCTGCACTTCGTGCTTGAGCATGAGTTTGCCCGCGTGACCTACACTGAGGCCATCGACATCCTGCACAACTCAAATTACAACAAGAAAGGCAAGTTCCAGTATCCCGTAGACGGCTGGGGCGTCGACCTGCAATCCGAACACGAGCGTTACCTCGTCGAGAAGCACTTCAAGAAGCCCGTCATCCTGACCGACTATCCCAAGGAAATCAAGGCTTTCTACATGAAACAGAACGAAGACGGAAAGACCGTCCGCGCCATGGATGTCCTCTTCCCCGGCATCGGTGAAATCATCGGTGGTTCGGAAAGAGAGACCGACATCAACAAGATCCTTGACCGTATGCACGAAGTCGGCATCCCTGAGGAATCCATGAACTGGTATCTCGACAGCCGCCGCTTCGGCTCGGTGCCGCACTCCGGCTATGGCCTTGGTTTCGAGAGACTGATGCTCTTTATCACCGGCATGGGCAACATCCGCGATGTCATCCCGTTCCCCCGCACACCTAAGAACTGCCTGTATTAACCTTATTATGACATACAGACGCATTCGATGCGTCCCTACAACCTTATTATGACATTCGGGCGCATTCGATGCGTCCCTACAACCGACAATTGACAATGCCTAATCAACGATTGACTCAAACCCAGCGGCAGGAACTGAAACTCTCGCCGCAGCAGATACAGCTCATGAAGATGCTGCAACTGCCATTAATTGAACTCGAGCAGCGCATCAAGGAGGAGATAGAATCCAACCCCGCCCTCGAAGACACCCGCGAAAACGACTACGACGACAACGAGCCAATCGATAACGATAACGAAAACGATAACGGGGAGAACGACGACTATAACGACGACGAGGTCGATTTCAACAAGGACGATGAATTCGACATCAACGACTACCTGCCCGAGGAAGACCTCGAAGACTACTCCTACAAGCTGCAAGCCAACAACTACAGCAGCGACGACGATTCTTACGAATCTCCTATCGTCAACGAAGAGACCTTTCAGGACTACCTGAAGCAACAGCTGGCCTATCACGACCTCACCGACGAGCAACTCCAAATTGGGGAATACATCATCGGCAACCTTGACGACAACGGCTACTTGAGCCGCCCCATCCCAAACATCGTCGACGACATGCTGTTCACCATGAACGTGGAGACCACAGAAGAAGAAGTGGCCAAGGTGTTGTCCATCGTGCAGCAGCTCGACCCGCCCGGCATCGCCGCCCGCAACCTGCAGGAATGTCTGCTCATCCAATTGAAGCGCTTGCAGGAAGAGAGCATCTACAACGACTACAGCCTCTCCATCACCATCATCAAGGACTTCTTCGAGGAATTCACCAAGAAGCACTACGACCGCATCGGCAAGAAACTGGAGGTCAGCAACCGCGAGCTGAAACCCGCTTTAGATGCAATACTGAAGCTGAACCCCAAGCCTGCCGACGCTTCCAATAGCAGCACCAAGAACATCCACTACATCACGCCCGACTTCTTTGTCTTCGTCAGAGACGGCAAAATAGAACTCTCCCTTGACGGACGCAACACACCTGAGCTCCACGTCAGCAAGCAATACCTCAAGATGCTGGAGGACTTCTCGAAAAGCAAGGACTCCCGCAATATGCAAGAGGCCGCACAGTTTGTGCGGCAGAAAATCGATGCCGCCAAATGGTTCATCGATGCCATCAACCAGCGGCACAACACGCTCTACATCACCATGAAAGCCATTGTCGACATCCAAGAGGAATATTTCCTCACAGGCGACGAGACCAAGCTCAAACCCATGATCCTGAAAGACGTGGCCGACAAGGTAGGTTTAGACATTTCCACTGTTTCGCGCGTGGCCAACAGCAAATACGTGCAAACACCTTACGGCACCCACCTGCTCAAGTTCTTCTTCAGCGAGGGCATCACCAACGAGGAAGGTGAGGAGGTGTCGACCCGGGAAATCAAGAAAATCCTCAAGGACTGCGTGGAAAACGAAGACAAAGCCAGACCCATGACCGATGAGCAGCTGATGCTGATTCTCAAGGACAAAGGCTATCCCATCGCCCGCCGCACTGTGGCAAAATACAGAGAGCAGTTGGGGATTCCCGTGGCCAGGATGAGGAAGAAAATAGAATGAAAGACCGACTCTACACGAATAAAACCCGCTGGAAATGGGCCTTGTCCGTTGTCGCGTTAGCGCTCATTGCAGCCTCGTTGTGGTACACCAACCGCCTGGTCAAGTCGATTGCCGAGCAAGAGACACGGCAGGTGAAGATGTGGGCCGCCGCTATGGAGCAACATGCAGTGATGATGCAATCGACGGAAGAATTCTTCAACAAGGTGAGCGAGCAGGAACAACTGCGCGTCGACCTTTTGGCCAGCGCCTACCGCCGCGTCATCGACATTTCAAGCAACGAGAACACAGCCGTCTATCTCGACATCATCCGCAACAACATCAGCATTCCCTTAGTCATCACCGACACGAAGGGCAACATCATCTTCTCCAGCAACTTGCCTGCCGGCCAAGAAAGCAAAACCACCTTCGACAACGAGATGAAGGCCTACTATTCCAAGTTCGCGCCCATCAAAATCGACCCAGGCTACGGCTCTGTACAATGGCTGCACTATAATGAGTCGCTGATTTACACCGAATTGAAAGCTGTCTTGGAAGACATGATCAACCACTTCATGGAGGAAATCACCCTCAACTCGGTGGGGGCACCGGTCATCATCACCAACGAAGACCAAAGCAAAATCTTGAGTTTCGGCAACCTCGACTCGCTGATGATGCAGAACACCAACTACATCAAGCAGCAGCTTGCCATCATGAGCGACGAGAACGACCCCCTGCAGATTGAATTCATGAATACGGGCAAAGCCACGGTCTTCTACCGCACCTCCGACCTCGTGCAACAGATGCGATATTACCCTATGATCCAAATGGTTGTATTCGCCTTGTTCCTCGTCATAGCCTACCTGCTGTTCAGTTCGGCACGTCGCTCGGAGCAAAATCGTGTGTGGGCCGGCATGGCCAAGGAGACCGCCCACCAACTCGGCACACCGCTCTCCTCGCTGATGGGCTGGATTGAGCTGCTGAAAATGCAGGACGAGCCGTTTGTGGGCACCCACGAGATGGAGAAGGACATCGAGCGGCTGCAAATCGTCACCGACCGCTTCTCGAAGATTGGCTCCATCCCGGTGCTAGAGCCTACCGATGTCATCTACCACATCCACGACACGATGGATTACTTGCAGAAGCGTTTCTCGAAGAAGTTCGAGTTTGAAATCAACCTGCCGGAAGAAGAGCTGGTGATTCCGTTGATTCCCTCGCTGTTCCGCTGGGTACTGGAAAACGTGACCAAAAACGCCATCGACGCCATGGGCGACCGCGGCAAAATCACCCTCGACCTCATCAACGACAGCGACCATATCCACATCGACATCAGCGACACGGGCAAGGGCATCCCGAAATCGAAAATCAAGCAGGTGTTCAATCCCGGCTACACCAGCAAGAAACGCGGCTGGGGCATGGGACTGAGCCTCGCCCGCCGCATCATCGAGGACTACCACAAGGGCAAGATTTTCGTTAAGTCATCCGTAGTGGGACAAGGCACCACGTTCAGGATTACGCTGAAGAAATAATAACAAAACGCCCGAGAATCACCTTCGCGGGCGTTTTTTGATTGTTTGTTTTATTCTTCGCATTCTTTATTGCTTCGAGGTAGAGACGATGTTGGCTCGTCGTAGCTATACCGTTGGCTCGTTATTGACAGGTACTTGACAGGTATTTGACACGGGGTTGCAAGCATTGTTCTTCGTTTGTTGTTCGATTGTTCTTCGATTGTTGTTCGATTTTTTATCGAAGAACAATCGAATATCTATCGAGTATCTATCGAGTAAATGTGCTGCCAGGTACTTGGGAAAGTGCTGCCAGGTACGAGGCATCTTCCTTTCAATGGTAAGCCATAGGGCTGTCGTACCATGGCAGCCGCTGTGCCGTTTCAGCGTGGGTTTGCCATTTGTAGGGACGCATCGCATGCGTCCGTCGGTTGCGTTGGCGGACACACGCGGTGTGTCCCTACAGGGTTATCGCACCACAAATTTCCGCGTCCCCTCGCCTACGCTGATGAAATACATTCCCTGCGGCAGATTGGTCACGTCTATCTGTTGGGTTTCCTCATTGATATTGCCCGTCATCAGGGTTTGACCCATGAGGTTGGTGATGCGGTATTCCTCGTAGGGACGCAACGCTTGCGTCCGAACGAACAAAACACCATGGGTGGGGTTAGGATATATCGCAAAAGCGGTTGCCTTCTGTTCGTCAAGGCCGAAATGGTAATCCTTATACACCGCGTCGCAGTCCTCCTCGCCGTATTTGAACACCAGTTCGCCATTGCGCCAGAAGCAGCGCATACCTTCCACACGGTAGCCTTTGCCGCGCGTCATCAGCTTTTCGGGGAAGAAACTGCTGAGGTGGCCGATGCCGCACACGATAGTGCCGCTGAAAAGGTCTTCTGCATCGCTCACTCGCAGCATTCTGTACAGTCTGCCATCATAGTAGTATTGCTCCACGGCATCCACATGCATAGCAATACTTTCTACACCCACCTTGATTTCCCATTCGCTGCCCACCACTGCATTATAGTCGTAAAGCACCGAAAATTCCTGCAAATCCTTGTTCCACCAATATACCACGCCGTCTTCCTCATAGACATATTCTCGCGTCACCTCAACGTGTTCGCTCTTGTCGTAAAGCGTGTTGGTGCGGATAATGATTTGCACGTTCTTATGGTTGACGGTCGTGTCGGCAGCATATTCCAGATGTTGGTAGGTGATAGTACCGTTCAAGTTCAAGATTTCATAATACCATTCGGCACCGCTGAATCCGACCAAGCCGTTGCCACAGTCCTCGGTGATGTTGGTGAAGCTACTCCAATTCTCATCGTTCTGGTAGGCTTCCAAAGCGCCACAAGGCACAATGATGGGAATGTCGGCAGGAAAGTGCCAGGCACCTTGTGTGGTCTTGCGCCGCAACTCAGGCGGTGTCGTCGTTTTCAGGACAAGAGACGACAGATTGGTGTTTTCAAAAGCAGGCTCCGTGATATAGTTGATGGAATCGCCAAAGACAATACGGCTGAGCATATAGCATGAGTCAAAAGTGTTCAAATCGATTCGCTGCACCAAATCAGGAATGACCACCTCGCCAGTGAGACTAGTACAGCGGGCAAAGGTCAGGCCGGCCAATGTTCTCAGATGGGCTGGAAGCTCAATATGGGTGAGACTCCTGCAATATGAGAACGCAGCGCTGTTAATCTCAACGACCCCATCAGGAATATTGATATCTTCCAAACTCCTGCAATCTTGGAAGGCACTGCTCCCAATAGACGTCAAACTTTCAGGCAGACGGACATGTATCAGATTGCTGCATGACCTGAAATTCGATTGCTCAACGGTTGTCCATCCTTCGGGAACATCGAGCTCGGTAAGGCCCATACAACCTTGAAACACATATCCCCTAGAAGGATTATCAGAGAAAACGATATGATGAGGCAAATTCAAGGCCTCGACTCCCATACACCACTCAAAAGCGTGTGGCCCAACATTAATATTCTCGGGAAGGGTAAGGGTGCCCGTAATTCCGATACAATAACTAAATGCGAAACTACCTATGATAGACAAAGAATCGTTCAGGGTGAGACCCGTGAGACCATAGCATCCTTCAAAAGCATACTCATAGATGGCTTTCAGTCCTTCGGGCATCACAAGGTCACCCGTCAGATGAGTACAACCTTGAAAACAGCGAGGTCCGATGGTATCCAACGCCTGTGAAAGCACAAGATGGTTGAAACAATCGGCAAATGTCGAGACAGGTTCAGGCATATTCAAATACCCAGGATAAATGGTATTACCCACCTCAACCACTGAATTGGGAAGGACGAGGTCACCCGAAAAACCCGCACAGTTAGCAAAAGCGCCATATTTGATATGCGTCATTGTTGCAGGGAAATCGAGTGTTCCTGTAAGACCCGTACAGTTTCCAAATGCAAATTCCCGAATCTCAAACAATCCCTCAGACAAAACCAATCCCGTTAATCCGGTGCAATTGTAAAATGCCTGCTCTCCAATAATCCTTACCGTTTCAGGAATTTCAAGGACACCCTCCAAACTGCTACAACGGCGGAAGGCAAGGTGACCGATTTCCGTCACGACATAAGCAACACCCTCATAGGTCACCGTTTCAGGGATAACAAGTTCGCCTTGGGCGTTTTCGCCGTCAATATGGCCATCAAGGCTCACACAAGGCGGGTCGGTGCTGATAATGGTGTAAAGCAGATTCCCTGATTGGAAATCATAGGCCCAAGCCTGCACGATGAGACCGAGCATCATAATTAAGGTAATTACTAACTTTTTCATTGTTTTAATTATTTGATTGTTATTTATCTATTCGTTTAGGTTTGTACGTCTGTCGTACCACGGCTGCCGCTGTGCCGTTTCAGCGTGGGTTTGCCATTTGCAGGGACGCATCGCATGCGTCCGTCGGTTACGTTGGCGGACACACGCGGTGTGTCCCTACAGGGTTATCGCACCACAAATTTCCGCGTCCCCTCGCCTATGGTGATGAAATACATTCCCTGCGGCAGATTGGTCACGTCTATCTGTTGGGTTTCTGCGGTGATGACACCTGTCATTAGGGTTTGGCCCATTAAATTGCTAATGCAGTAGGTTTGGGTCGGGTGAGACGCAAGGCATTGCGTCTCTACAACGAGAACACCATGGGTGGGGTTAGGATATATCGCAAAAGCGGTTGCCTTCTGTTCGTCAAGGCCGAAATGGTAATCCTTATACACCGCGTCGCAGTCCTCCTCGCCGTATTTGAACCACAACATGCCATTGCGCCAGTAGCAGCGCATGCCTTCCACACGGTAGTTCTTGCCGCGCGACATCATTCTCTCGGGGAAGAAACTGGTGAGGTGACCGATGCCGCACACGATTATACCGCTAAAGACATCGCCTGCATCGCTCACACGCAACATTCTGAACAAACTGCTTTCATACTCGTATTCCTCCACGGCATCCACATGCAGGGTGATACGCTCCGAGCCGACCTTGATCTCCCACTCATCGCCTTCCTCTGCGGCATAATTGTAGAGTACGGTAAACTCTTGCATACCCTTGTTCCACCAATACACCACGCCGTCTTCCTCATAGACATATTCTCGCGTCACCTCAACGTGTTCGCTCTTGTCGTAAAGCGTGTTGGTGCGGATGATGATTTGCACGTCCTTGTGGTTGATGGTCGTGTCGGCCACATATTCTAGATGCTGATAGGTGATGCTGCCGTTCTCATTCAAGATTTCGTAGTACCATTCGGCACCAGCAAAACCGCAGTCTTCCTCGATGACAACGGGCTCGTTGACCCAATCCGAGTTTTCGTATGCTTCCTTTGCACCGCAAGGCACAATCAGGCGGACTGTATCATTGCAATTTGCAAAAACGTTTCCTCCGTCCAAGGGCGGGATCGATTGCAATAATGTGACCGTTTGCAAGGCCGTGCACTCCCCGAAGGCATAGGATCTGATTTCATAAACACGACCTGTTATGACTACAGTTTCCAAATTGCTGCAACCATAGAACGCAAGGTCTTCAATATGAGCCGTCGTGGGTAGGACAATGGATCTCAAACTCGTACAACCACTAAAGGCAGCACCCCCGATATCATCTATACTACCTTCAAATGTAATCGAGACCAATCCCGACTGTTTGAAGGCATTGCGAGATATGGCGACTACCGATTGGGGAATAGTGATGCTATGCAAAGCCGTACAATCCTGGAAAACACCTACGTCGATGGATCCTAGATGACTTGACAGCGTAATGGAGGACAATCTCGAGCACCCCAAGAAGGCTTCGTCGCCAATACTCTGTACCGCATCAGGAATGACCATTTCCTCAATTCCCGTATAACAAAAAGCGGATGCTCCAATTTCGGTCACTGTGGCAGGAATATCGATGGCTGACAAAGAGGGGCAACGCTCGAACAGCGACTTGGGAATCACCTCAAGCGTTTCGGGCAAATGGGCTGATTGGAGTTCAAGGCAGTAATAGAACGCACTGGGGCCAATCTCCGTCACCGAGTCTGGGATGTCTATCGAGGTAAGTCTCGTGCAGGATTTAAACGCGCTTTCGCCAATATAAGTCACCGACTCTGGAATGTCGATGTGAGTAATATATGACATTTCAAACGCACTCTTCTCGATTCGGGTCACCGACGACGGAATCTCAATGGTGGTCAGGCCAGTGCAATCGAAGAACATGTTTTCTGAAATAGTGGTGAAGCCCTCGGGAAGGTTCAACGAAGTCAAGCCATAACATCTGGCAAAGGCCCCCAGGCCAAAGCTCTCGATGGAATTGGGCAGAATGACGAGGCTAAGATGCGGGCTTGAGGCAAATGCCGATTCCCCAATGGTCGTCACCGTATTGGGGACGATGACGGAATTCAACTGCCCTTCACAGCCTCCGAATGCGATTTCACCGATGGCTGTCACAGTGTAAGTAACGCCTTCGTAGGTCACCGTTGCGGGAACAACGATGTCGCCTACGTATGTGTTGAAATGCCATTGACCGTATGTCACTTCGACGGTGCTGTTGCTGGTGATGTTGTAATACAGGCCACTGGCCTCATCGAAAAACCTGGTACCAATCAATGGACTGTATGTGGGAATATCATCAGCGTTGGGGATACTCTTCCAATACTCACCGCCACCGTCGAAATACAGATGATTGTCGGCTCCTTTGAAAAGACGGGCATTTTCGCCGCCTGGAGCAATATCCACAAGAGGAAGGTGTTCTCCGATTTCGGTGAAATGCTCGCCATGATCAGTGGAATAGGAAAGAACAGCCTGAAGTCCCATGAAGTGAGGCGTATACACAATTCCGTCATCGCCAATGGCTAAACTCGTGCCATCGAACAGATAGAAACCAGGCGTGTGCTGAAATCCAATACTTCCTTCGTCTATCCAGCCACAAGCCACCACATTGCCTTCGGGGTCAAGCTCCATATCCTCAATACCAATGTCTTCTGCAGCAACGAGTTCCCAATTTTGTATGTCTGACAAAGTGGAATGATATATGCCGACGATATTCATAATGTAATAGGCAACGCTGACATAAACATCGCCGTTTTCATTGACCAAAAGGTCGCTGACGGATTCAGAGTTTTCAAGAGAACTGAGTACCCAGCCATCCCATGTCTCACCGCCGTCAAGGGTAAAGTTGATTTCCCCTTCTTCGGCCCAAATCACAAAAATGTCGTTGGTCGGAGCACATATACCTTTTTTGGTGGGCATCGCACAAGAGGACAGCGTTGGCGTTTGCTGCCACGTGTCGCCATTGTCATCGGAATACACTACCGTCTGCTGGTTATCATTAAAGACACAAATTCTTCCCTCGTTGCTAACCGCAAAGCATGACGAATTAATATGACCAGTAAAACCTGTTTCTTGGCCTAAGACAATCTGCCACGTTTCGCCTTCGTCTTGCGAGCGTGACAATGAGCCATATTCACCATAGGCAAAGATGCTTCCATCGGGACCGACGCCCAGTATTCCCGTGCCATTGATGGGCTTCCAAATGTTGTTTTGCGCTCCAAGGATGCCTATGCAACCGAGGCATAAGATGATGATTGATACTAACTTTTTCATAGTTCTAATTATTTGATTGTTAATTATTTGATTTTCACTTTTTTTGTTGTCTAGTTTGCTTCGTCGTTCCTCCTCGCAATGACGCGAAGCGTGTCATATTGCATTGACTATCTCCTCAAATGTCCGAGTGTCTTCTCCGAGGTCCATCTTCATCTGCTTGATGCGGGTCTTGCGTTTGTAGTAGGAGTCAGTCTGGGTGTCCAAGAGGATGGAAATCACTTGGTTGGAGAAACCGTTCTTCGAGAGGCAGCAGATGCGGACGTCCCATTTGCTGAGTCGGGGATAGAGTTCCAAGAGGCGTTGCGAGAAGCCGTCGTATACCAAATCGGTGAGGCTGATGAAGTCGGCCCAGTCAGCATCGCTGAGGGCGAAGCTCATCGTGTTGGCCGTCACCTGGTCACCAAGGCCTTGCGCTGTGGCGTAAATCTTGTTGCGTCCCATGATTTTGCTCGTCATCAACAGGTCTTTCTGCGAAAGGGTCTGCCGGTCGCGGCGCAGGTCGTCGTTGGTGCGGATGAGGGTCTCCATGTCGCTCACTAATTCATGGATGCGGTTCTGGTCGCGTTCCACCTGACTCTGAAACTGCGCAACGGCAATCTTATGGTCGCTCACCTTCTTCCTCACCATCATGGTGATGAAGAGTATCATGATTACCGCTGCGGCGATGATGAGCCAGAGCTTGAGGCTGCGGTTGCGGAGCAGGAGTTCCATCTCGCTCTTCTGGGCTTTCAGCTCGTACTCGGCCTTGAGGCGTTGCAGGTTCTCGCTGTCGTGTTCCTTCTCCACCTGCAAGAGGCTCTGCGTGAACTGGTCCTGATAGTCGGTGGCCTGCTGGTAGTTGCCTTCGTTGTAGGCTATGGCGTAGAGGGTCTGATAGACAGACATCCTCACCCCTGCCCTTTCGCTGCGCAGGGCTTCGTTGAGGTGGGTCTTGGCCGTCTCGTAGTCGTCGGTGTAGTAATGCAGCACACCGAGGGTCATCTGGGCGATGTCGAGGTCGTTGCCTTCCAGTCCGCCCTCCATGGCGCGGGTGACGCAATCGATGGCCTTGGGGAAGTTGCCCACGGGCAGGTAATAGTCGCGCCCCTTCTCAAGGTAGAGGTCGTTCTGCATCGCCTCATCATTGATTAAGGTGGCGATGCTGAAGGCGGTGTCGTAGTAGCGTTTGGCGTCGGTGTATTGTTCCATCGACTTGGCCACGCGGCCACAGTTGCGCATAGCCGTCATGATTGCAGCCGTGTCGTTCACCGAGCGGAAACAGGCGATAGCCTCGCGGTGCATCGCGAGGGCATCCTCAAAGAGGCCGTGCTTGTTGTACATTGCCCCGAGATTGTCTTTCAGCCGGCCTTCAAGGAGGAGGGTCTTTTCGTCATTCTCGCCCTTGTCGAGAAGCTCAAGTGCCTGGAGGAACTTTTCGGCAGCCTCTTCCGAGAGGCGTTGCTGGCGCAGTTCGGCACCTTCTTCATATAAGGTTCGCGCACGCTCGTAGCGTTTGGTCTGGGTGTCGCAGGCGGTCAGTCCCACCGCGAGGGCGAGGGTCATTAGGATGAGGGATTTCAGTGTTGCTTTCATAGGCACTTGTTTTTACTGGTTGGCTGGGGATTGAAATCCCCATTGAAATGCGGACGCCCTTTCCGGGCTTCGACATCGCAAAAATATACAGAAAAAACGCTTGTCAAGAGGTTTTCGGGGAGCCTCCGGATTTTGTCCCTATG
>JAILDR010000197.1 GCA_024689285.1 Bacteroidales bacterium
AGGTAACTATGAGGTAACTATGAGATAGGTCTAAGATAGCTTTTAGATTTCAGGATTTGACTTTGTCTAATGCTTCGCGTTTCAGGGTTATAGCTTTTCGATTTGTTCGGGGGGTAATTCCGTATATTTGGCAATCATTTCAACGGGCAGACCGTCGGTTTTCATCTTTTTTGCGATTTCGATTTTCCCTTTCATGTATGAAGTATCCACCGTGTTCTTGTTGTCACGGAAGACCTTCACGCTTTCCTCATACGCCCTGCGTTCTTCTGGCGTGAAACGCGCTATCCAGATTTGTTGCAACTTCACGAACCGATGTTTTGCTGGCGTCCTGTGGTGGCACGAAATGAGGTCACGTAGTCCCACATGTCTTTCGTCTGGGCCTGTGCCGCAAGGGGAGCGACGACAGCTATAAGCAGCATAAGAAGTAGAGTTTTTTTCATTGTTTTGTTTTTTTTGGTTTATAATGAGGCTGCAAAATTAACAATAATTAATGAAGGTTGCAATATTTTTGAAAAACCTTCCGTTATTGCAGGTAATTTAATCTAAACGAAGTAAAATGACACCTTATCTACTCCGCCGGTGGCTCGTTGTCATCGGCTTGATGTTGGCGGTTTTGCCAGTATTTGCACAGAAACGCACCATCAGCGGCTATGTGATGGATGCCGAGAGCAGGGAGACCCTCATCGGGGCCACTGTCTTCGACAAGAACTCTGGGAAAGGCTGCGCCACAAACAGTTATGGGTTCTTCACCCTTACGCTCAACACAGGGGCTGTCGACCTTCAAGTGTCGTATGTGGGCTATGTGCAGCAAAACCGCACCCTCGAGCTGAAGGAAAACCTCAGCCTGAACTTCATGCTCAGTGCCAACACGACCTTGGACGAGGTGGTGGTGGAGGCCTCTCGTGCCACGGTGAGCGCGCGCAGTCCGCAGATGAGCGTGGTGGAGTTGCCTGTGCAGCAAATCAAGAGCATCCCGACGCTGTTTGGTGAGGCCGACGTGCTGAAGGCCATACAGCTGCTGCCTGGCGTGCAAAACGGTTCGGAAGGCTCGGCAGGCTTGTATGTGCGCGGCGGCGGCCCCGACGAGAACCTGCTGCTCCTCGACGGCGTGCCGGTGTATAACGTCAACCATGCCTTCGGCTTCTTCTCCGTCTTCAACCCCGATGCCCTGAAAAACGTCACCCTATACAAAGGGAGCTTCCCGGCGCACTTCGGAGGTCGTCTCTCATCGGTGGTCGACATCCGCATGAAGGAAGGCGACATGCAGCATTATCACGGCAACGTCAGCGTCGGACTGATTTCGGCAAAACTGAATGTGGAAGGCCCTATCGTCAAAGACAAACTGTCGTTCAACATCTCGATGCGCCGCACATACGGCGACTTGTTGATGAAGCCCCTCGTGTCGCTGCTGACGGCGGGGTCGTCAGACTCGGGCAAGCTGAGCGCAGGGTATTATTTCTATGACATCAACGCCAAGCTCAACTGGAAAATCTCCGACAAGGACCGCCTCTACCTCAGCTACTACATGGGCGACGACGACATCTACTTTGGCGTGAAATACAAGGACTATGCCAACGACGACATGCAGTTTTCAAATGTGATGAAAATGGACTGGAAATGGGGCAACAAGGTGGCCGCGCTGCGCTGGAACCACGTGATGTCGCAGAAGCTCTTCATGGATGCCTCGGTCAATTATACCCAATACCGCCACAACCTCGGCATGAATATGACAGAGGAGAACACCTACCTGCAATTCAACTACACCGAAAAGAACGTGTTCGACATGGTCTACAAGTCGGGCATTAATGACCTGACCGCCAAGCTCGACTTTGACTATACCCCCGTGCCCAACCATGAAATCCGTTTTGGCGGGGGCTACACCTACCACATGTTCCGCCCCGAGGTGGAGTCGATGAAACTGGCTGCCGGCAATGTGACGGAGATTGACACGGTGATGGGCTCGTCAAGCGTGTATGCCCACGAGACGGCCCTCTATGCTGAAGACAACATGACCTTTGGCGACATCTTCAGGGTGAACGCGGGCTTGCATTATTCCACCTTCACCGTCGAGGGCAAGACCTACCAGAGCGTGCAGCCGCGCCTCAGTGCCAGTGTCATGCTGGCCTCCAACCTGTCGCTCAAGGCGGGTTATGCCTATATGACGCAATACGTCCACCTGCTTTCCAACAGCAGCCTCAGCCTGCCCACCGACCTCTGGGTACCCGTCACCAGAAACATCGTCCCGATGAATGCCCATCAGTGGTCGTTAGGCGCTTTCTATGAACTGCCGCGCCTGTTCGACATCTCCGTCGAGGGCTACTATAAAATCATGGACAACCTGCTGGAATACAAAGACGGCGCTTCGTTCTTCGGCTCGTCGGAGACATGGGAGAACAAGGTCTGCATGGGTCGGGGCTGGGCCTACGGCGTGGAGTTGCTGGTGCAGCGCAGCTTCGGCAAAACCACCGGATGGGTAGGCTACACATGGGCACACGCCAACCGACAGTTCGACCGCGAAGGCATGACCATCAACAACGGCAAGGTGTTTCCCGCCAAATACGACCGCAGGCACGACATCAGCATCACCGTGCAGCACAAGTTCAACGAAAGGATTGACGTCAGTGCCACATGGGTCTTCAGCAGCGGCAATTGCGGCACCTTGGGAACCCAAATCTACGAAGGCCTGCCCAATGGACTGGGCGAGATGCAGGAAATCAACGCCTTGGAACGCAACAACTTCCGCATGGGCAACTACCACCGCCTCGACCTGGGCGTCAACTTCCGCAAACAGAAGAAACACGGCGTACGCACATGGAACATCAGCTGCTACAACGTTTACAACAACAACAATCCGTTTATCGTCTACACCAACTACAGCTGGGATGAGCAACTGCAGCAGGAAAAGAAAAAACTTATGCAGGTGAGCATCTTCCCCATCATCCCTTCGGTTTCTTACAGTTTTAAGTTTTAAGTTACAGTTATAAATTCTAAAATCATGACAAAAACCAATCATACAGCCGCTTCGCGTCATTGCGAACAAAGTGAAGCAATCCAGAGAAAAAAGCCTCTTGCCTGGATCGCTTCGTTCCTCGCGATGACGTCATGCTTGTTATTTACTTCGTGCGAAAAGGAAATCGAATTCAATGGCGAGCAGACCGACCCAAAACTGGTGGTCAACAGCCTCGTGGAGCCCGGCAGACGGGTGGAGGCCAGCATGAGCAAGAGCTGCTTCTTCCTGCAAAGCCCTCCCGATATGCAAGCCCCAGCCGACTTGCAGGCCCTGCTTTATGTGAACGGTGCCCTCGTGGGCGGCATGACACCCTTTGCCGATACGGTTTGGGAGTTGTATGGCGATGACGACGACTATACGGTGCGCTCGGGATTCTACAACGATTATTGCGCGCAAGTGGGCGACATTATCAAAATCATGGCATCCGCATCCGGCTACGACGACGTGGAAGGCACCACCAGCCCCCTGCCCACACCCGTGGAGGTCGAGGCTGAGTATGAGGTGACGGAATGGCATTCGGAATATTTCCATCAATTCGATTACGAGACCTTCGAATACGAGGAAGACAGCATGCTGTTCGTCAGCGGCACCTTGAATATGACGGTGACCCTCAACGACCCCAATCCCGGTGTCGCCGACTGCTTCAGGCTGAGTACAGGGCTGAACAAAAAGTTTTTCGGCTATCCCTGCTACCTCAACTGCGATTACAGCGACCCGGTTTTCGGAGGGAGTTTCACCAATGACGAATTCCTAATCAGCGACATTGCCAGCCAGCCCGAAGGCGTCTTCACCGACCTGCTCTTCGACGGGAGTTCGTATCAGATTAAGATGGAGGTCTATTTCAATTGCCAGCTGGCGTTGGATGATACCACGGAGTCTTATCGCGTGCCTTTCCTGATGGAGCACCTCACCAAGGAATACCTCAACTACCTCAGCACCTGCGACCAGGGCGATATGTCCATGCAGATTTGGGCTGAGCCTATACAGACCTATACCAACGTCACCAACGGTTTCGGTATCGTGGCCGGCAGGACGGTTGACACGCTCTGGATTGAGTTGCCCCTTGTGGAGCCTTAAAAGGCGTTTCTTATTCTTCGTAGATCACGTGCAGCAGCACATCGCCCACCATACCCAAGGTGGCCTTGTCGATGTGTTCCAGGTTGTCGTTCACGGTGTGCCACACCTCGGGGAAGCATCCGTTGCTGCTGTTGGGTTGCAGGTCGATGATGTCGATGGTGGGGATGCCTGCGATTTGGTTCATGGGCAGGTGGTCGTCGCTGATCATGGTACCCAGTTCGTTGCTGAACTCGGGGCGGTAGCCTAGGTCGTAGGCCTTGCGCCACACCTTGTTGCTCACCCAGCCGGCGAAGCCCTGCGAGTAGTATTCTTTCTGGAAGTTGGGCTTGCTGCCGCCCACCATATCAAGGAGAATGCCGTAGTAAGCCTTGTAGCCGTAGACGTGTGGAGTCTTCGACCAGTGTTGTGAACCCAATGCCCAGAAGTTGACCCTGTCATCATAGTACTTTTCCGCATCCTCCTGATGCGGTCCATAGTCTTCGAGGTCGAACAGCACGATGTCGACACCCAATTTCTCAGGGAGGGCCTGCAGGTTGAACTGTCGGGCACATTCCAGCAGCACGCCTACTCCGCTAGCGCCATCGTTGGCACCGTCGATAGGCGTATGGGTATTGGCTTCATCGGGGTCGTGGTCGGCGTAGGGGCGCGAGTCCCAGTGGGCACAGAGCACGATGCGTTTCTTGGCCTCTGGATGAAACACTGCCACGATGTTCTTTCCATCGACACCTTTGTCGTTAAACAAACGTGTCCTAAATTCCTGCACGATGACCGTGTCGGCCCATTCGCCCAGCTTGGCAGTAAGCCATTCGGCACAATTAGCATGAGCCTCCGTTTCAGGCACACGCGGCCCAAATTGGGTTTGTTGGGCCACAAATTGGTAAGCCGAATCAGCATTGAATTGCGGCACAGTGACGGATTTCTTGGTTTCTTGCTTGCCCTTAGGCTCGTTAGTCTTGGCCTGTTTCTCGCTACAGGAGGCCAGTAGGAGGGCGGCTGCTATGATAATCAGGTGTTTTTTCATTGAAAGGTGTGATTAATTGGCGGCAAAAGTACGAAAAAAACTGGAATGTGCGGGGTGAGGGGATTTGTGGGTAATGCAAAGCGTTTTTATTCAGCCAAAATAATGTGATTTTGTGGTG
>JAILDR010000226.1 GCA_024689285.1 Bacteroidales bacterium
TGAGGATGCGGCTCATCTGGGCCTCGTCGGCATCGATAAGTGCCGCCTCGCCGCGTTCGATGAAGGAACAGGCAGCTCCCGCCTCGCGGCCTTGATCGCGGGTCAGCTCTATCACTTTGCCTATCAAGTCGCGCACCATCAGGGGACGCTTGATGGGGCGGGCCACACCGGTCAGTTCGCGGTAGTTCTGCACGAAGTCGATGAGTTCACGGCTGCTGGTACCGATGGTTTCGAGGCCTGTGGCGATATCGTCGCGGTGATCCACCTCGGAGTCGTGAATATAGCGTGTCAGCGTATCGCTGAGCGAAGCTATGGGACTCACGGTGTTCATGATCTCATGCGTCAACACGCGGATCAGCTTGCTCCACGACTCCGTCTCGTTCTGCTGGTGGCGGCGGTCGACAATCCACTTGATGCGGTTGAGGGTGCGGTTGAAGCGTCTGTTCTCGTTGAAGCGGAAATTGTATTCGCCATCCTCGAAGGCGTCGAGCATATACTCCACCTTGCGGCGGTCGCGCTCACGGACGATGAGGGCTGTAGCCACACTGGCAAGAGCCACGGCGGCCAGCGACAGCAGGATAATGGCAAGGGTACTCATAAGGCGTAAATCAAATTTGATAGCGTTTCAACTTGGCATAGAGCGTGGGACGGCTGATGCCCAATTCTTTCGCCACCAGCGACAGGTTGCCGTTACAGCGGAGCATGGCAGCCCGGATGGTCTGTTCCTCAGCCTCTTCCAGCGGGCTGGCGGCGTTACCGGCGACAGGAGAAAGCAGCTCGAGGTCGCGCGCTTCCAGCAGCTCTCTGTCGCTCATGATGACGGCGCGCTCGATGACGTTTTGCAGCTCCCGCACGTTGCCGCTCCAGCGGTGCTGCTGCAGCCGCTCAAGGGCGGCAGCCGAAAGGCCCCTCACCTCACGGTGGTAGCGCTGGGCAAAGGTGTTGACGAAGAGCTCGGCCAGCGGACCGAGGTCCTCCTTATGCTCGCGCAATGCCGGCAGGTGGAGGTGGAACACATTGATGCGGAAATAGAGGTCCTGCCGAAACGTGCCCTCGCGCACCATGGCCTCGAGGTCGCGGTTGGTGGCGCAGATTAGGCGGATATCCACGGGGATGGCCTCCTCGCTGCCCACACGCACCACCCTTCGCTCCTGCAGCACCCGCAGCAGTTTGGCCTGCAGGTGGAGAGGCAGGTTGCCTATCTCGTCGAGGAAGAGGGTGCCGCCGTCGGCCAACTCGAACTTACCCTTATGGTCGCTGTGGGCGTCGGTGAAAGCCCCCTTCACATGGCCGAAGAGCTCACTCTCGAAGAGTGTTTCAGTGATGGCGCCGGCGTCGACACAGACCATGGGCCTCCCGTTGCGCTGGCTGTGGGCGTGAATCTCATGGGCCAGCACATCCTTGCCCGTGCCGTTCTCGCCGGTGATGAGTACCGTGGCGTCGGTGGGTGCCACCTTCTCCATCAGGCGGCGCAGCTGCGCCATCTGCTGACTGGCACCCCAGAAGAAGGACGTACTGTCGGCCTGTTTGGTGGCAGTGCGGTTGGGGACGGTTTTCTTGGCGGACTTCTGCCGGCAGGCCTCCTGCAAGGTGGCCAGCAGCCGGTCGTTGTCCCATGGCTTGACGATAAAGTCGAAAGCGCCGCGCTTCATGCCCTCCACAGCCAGGTTGATGTCGGCGTATGCGGTAAAAAGCACCACCTGTGTGCCGGACCAGCGGCGTAGGATCTCGTCGGTCCAATGGAGTCCCTCGTTGCCGCTGTTGATGTCGGCGTGGAAGTTCATGTCCAGCAGCACCGCGTCGGGATGCATCCGCTCCATAGTGGCGGGCAGCGTGGCGGGCGACGCTATCAACTCCACCTCCGCAAAGTGTGGCGGCAGCAGCAGTTGCAGCGCCTTGCGAATACCCAGGTTGTCGTCCACCACCAGTATCTTGCCTTGTTTCTTGGTCATAAGTAATTTAGTTTGATTTAGAAAAATAAACACCAGCGCCATACAGGGGCACGTTGGTCATCCGCTCCTGCTCTCGGTAAGGACTCATAGAGAACCTTACCCCGTGCATGTCGGCATGGTTTTGTAGTAAAGTGCTCAGAGATTTCGATTTAAGGTTTTCTTCTGCCTTAACCTCTATAGGCACCACCTGCAAACTATGTTGAATAATAAAGTCTATCTCCAAAGGGCTGTTCTCTTTGCTGTAATAAAAAAGGCTTGAGTCAATGCTCGACAGAAGTTGCGTGCACACAAAGTTTTCAGTAAACATTCCTTTGCTTTCATTATTATTAGTGGGTAAGAGCAGCTGAGCAGGGTTGATATCTGCCATTGCTCCAAGCAAACCCACATCTAGCAGATATAGCTTAAAGGCCGATAAATCTTCATGAATCTTCAAGGGCATCGAAGGAGTTGTGATATTGCAGACTTTGATGACCAAACCTGCATCAATCAGCCATTGTATAGCCAACTCAAATTCTTTAGCTCGGCCACCTTTCTTAGCGACGCCATAAATGAATTTCTTGTTTTCCTTGGAAAGCTGCGAGGGCATTGATTGCCACACCAAAGAAATACGTTTTGCAAGTTCGTCGGTGGTATGTTTTGCTATGTCGTTGTGATAAGCTGATAGGATTTCACGTTGCACATTTCGCACACTTACAGCATTATTGGTTTCAAGGAAAACACTCACCGCTTCGGGCATGCCGCCCACCATATAGTATTCGCGCAGCATTTGGACAAGAGTCGAATGCAGGCTTGACAAGACGTACCAATCGTTTTTGTGTAGCAAATCTGCCATCAGTTGCTTACCACGAGCTACAATAAACTCGGTAAAAGACATGGGAAACATCCTAAGAGTGTCTACCTTTCCAACGGGATAGGACTCGCCATGTCGCAGCGTGATACCCAATAGGGAACCAGCTACACAGACGTGGTATTGTGGTGCTCGTTCGTAGAAATATTTCAAAGATGCTAGTCCTCGTGGCAGTTCTTGAATCTCGTCGAAGATAATCAACGTATCCTCCGGAATCACAGGAACACCGGTGATGGCAGTAATGGCAATGACAATACGATCTATATCATAGTTCTGTACGAAGAGGTCGCGAACTTTATCATTCTCGTCGCAATTGATGTAAGCCACATGCTTGTAATGCTCTTTTCCAAAAGCCAGAAGGCTATAAGTTTTCCCCACTTGGCGAGCTCCTAATAGGATTAAGGGCTTTCTCCGTGGCGAATTTTTCCACTCAACAAGCTGATTTATAATATTTCTATACATATTTTCATACTATTTTTCAAATGCAAATATACAAAAAAATGAACGAATATTATACAAATCTTACATTTTTATGAACGAACATCTGGGCAAGTATAACAAAAAAATGGACGAATATTATGCCTGCATTACATTTTTATGGACGAAAGTTGGATGGTTGGCTACACTTTTATGAAGGAAAGTTGGGGAGAAAATACTTTCCCCCAAAATCTTTTTTGCCATTTTTGTCAGATCCCGCCAAATCTTTCTTCTCCGAGAAAAAGCCGAAACACACAATTTCGTGCAGAAAAATGTAGTTTTTTACACTTTTCTGCACGAAATAATGTATTTCTCTCGTAAATGTCATCGTCTGATTTCACAATTACTTTCAGGAAAAAGTCGGGGCGGTTGCCCGCCCCGACTGGGGTTATTCATCAAAATTAAATCATTTATTCTTTCTTCAGTTCTGTTGCCGGGTTGGTGTGGGCGGCTTTGAGCATCTGCGACAGGACGGCCACCAATGATGATTTATGTAACATATCTTCAAAAAATGAGATAAGATCACTCCGTTCGCAGCGATTTGACCGGATTCATCGTGGCGACCCGCAGGCTTCGCAAGGTGACGACCGCGACCGTTACGGCCAACACCACAACCAAAGCCAACACAAAGACCCACCAATGTAGCGTTATGCGGTAGGCGAAGCCCTCCAGATAGCGCCTCATGACGACGATGCTGAGAGGAACTGCAATGACAAAGGAAACCAATACGACCTTCACAAAACGCGAGTTGAACATGCCCAGCACCTGCTGCACCGTGGCCCCATTTACGCGACGGATGCCTATCTCCTTGCGCCGATGCTCCGTCTCGAACATCACGAGGCCGAACACACCCATCAGCGAAATGACGATGGCCAGCACCGTGAACAAGGCAATCAGCTTGGAGAGGTCCTGCTCCTTTCGATATTGTTCTTGAAGCGTCTCGTCGAAGAATTGCACATCAAAGTTTGTGGCGGCGATGGCTGGGTCAATCTCATTCAGTATGTTTTGGATACGCCTCATCACTTCGGGACCATTCACACCGGCCTCTGTGCGGACAAAAAGTTGCATGCAGGGGCGCCAAGGATTCTTGCCAAAGACATACAGGGCAAACGGCCCAATCTCGTTGCGCAA
>JAILDR010000008.1 GCA_024689285.1 Bacteroidales bacterium
TCAATTTCTTTCTGCCCATACTGAATCGCTTGTCAAATCAGTTGCCAAAGACACAAAAGGAGCACTAAAGGAGGGGTAAAGGAACACTAAAGGAGGATAAGACTACGATAAAGGTACGATAAGACTACGTTGAAGGTACGCAATGAAATTTTTCTTTGTGAGCCGATGAACATAGGTTCGTTTTTTCAGACCATTTCGATTCACTTTTACAAGACGGAGAACATGCAACAGAGGTATGGTACAAGCAAGCTGGGAGTTTGGTACCGCCAAACTTAGAGAGTGGTTTTTTTTGTTTTTAGACAGTTTTTGCCATTTGTTTTCGCCTATTCTATATCTAACCTTCAACCATCCAATTCTCGACCTTCAAGCCTGGCACACGATCGAAGTGCTTGATGTTACCAGTCACCAAGATGAGATCCTCCTCCAAAGCTGTGGCGGCTATAAAGGTATCCATGTCACCTATCTTTATTCCTTTGCTTTCAAGCAACCATCGTATCTCGCCATATTTTTTCAAACAGCTGACGTCGTATTGTTCAAAGAGGTTTGAAAACACAATTACATCCTCAAAATGTTCTTTACGCCCTGACTTGTATGCACCGAAATACAACTCAGCCAAAGTTATGTCAGGGTACAAAACGCAGCGACCTCATTAAATTAGCGGAGCAAGATTTCATTTACGAAAACCTCGGCATTTTAACGATGGCTGAAAAGCAGCAATTCAACAGGCTGGCCTTATGAAGTCGCAGTCAATAAGAATATATGTCGATACCAATGTCTTAGTCAATTATTGCACCGGACAACAAGCAGATGTTGACGCCTTGACACGGAGAAAATGGCCACCGAGAAAGGCAAGGAACTGGCGAGACAGTTAATCCTCCTTCATCACCAGCAAAAGGGCCTCGAAGAAAGCAAACAGTGAAGCTCCGGCTTGGGTCTCAAGGGTGTCTTCGGGGAACATGGAGAGCAACATGATGCAGAGGAATACGGTGTACAGATAAGTGCGACGCTGCTTGGATGAGAAGTAGGAATAAAGTAGCACGACGAGGAAGAATGCCAGTCCCACCAGACCGAAGGCCAGCGCGATGGACAGATACTGATTGTGGGCACGGAAGCGGAACTCCTCCTTCAACGGCGAATGAATCTCGTCGTAGGTCTGACGGAAGGCCTGCGGCACATCACCGGTACCCACACCGAACCAGGGATGCTGGCGGATGAGGTGGAAAGCAGCGCGCGTGTATTCGATGCGCTGCGAGAGCGAGCCTCCATTGGGGTTGTTGAAACGTCGGTAAAGATTGTATTCGAACAGGGTGGACGACAATCGCGCCCTTACCCCTGGATGCTTCCAATTATTGTAGTTGGCCACACCCTGCTCGATGTTGCGGATGTCCTCGTCAGTAAGGGCCATCACACCTTCAGCATCCTTGCGCAAACCCTTTGAGGTGAGATAACGCGCCAAAGTAGCCTCTAAGTCCTCGTCGTTAAGGGTCTTGCCTTCAAAAGGCAACTCGCTGCGTTGCGTCCAGGCCTCCTGCAACTCCTTCCGACAATAATAAAGACCCACATATTGTCCATCCTCAACGGGGTTGCATATCGTATCGTGCCAGTAGTCGTTACCCAAGGCAGTCTTTTTCTCCAAGGTGTTGAAATCGACAGGTCTGAGCTCCACGAAAGGTTTCAACCAATGCACCGTAAAGATGATGCCTACAACCAACAACACCCCAGCGCCTATGCCGATACCAATACGCCAACCCCTACCCCGCTTCCAGCGCAGAAAGGCATAGAGCAGCGAAAGCACGACGACGGCAGCCAGAACGACATAGCCTGAGAGCGACTCAAAGATGTAGATTTGGTAGACGAACCAAAAGGCCAGAAAGTACTGGAGATAAAGGTTGATGGCAAAGCGCGTGCTGAAGGTTGACCCAGGGGCCTCAGTAGTAGCGATATACCAAAAAATGATGGCAATACAGAAGACGATGTTGAGGCAGAAGCGGATGTGGCTGATGAAGTGTGAAATCTCGCGAACGTCCTCATAATCGTGCCTCCAGTAAGACACGCTGCTGAAGATAGTGGCGATGAATACGGACAGCACATAGACAAGCATCACCTGATTGAAACGTTTGTGCCCCAATGGAGGTATCGACGACAAGATGAATGGCATCACGAGGATGGGAAGCTTGACGCGCAGATCCTTCATAGCATACTCAAAATCGGTGGTATAGAGCAGACCGACGACGTGCATCAGATAAAAGGCGACCAAAAGGACAGCGGGCTTGTTATTCCAGAAACGCAGAAGCTTTTTATTGATTGATTTTGTGCTAAAACAATCAACAATAAACACAGCAACCAACCAGAACTGAGACATTCCCATCAGGAAAGGCGAGAGGGTGAGCCCCGCCGCCACCATCATCAAGCCTAAGACGTAGGCTTGCGTCAGCGTGAACCGTATGGCCTTTTTCGGGGTCATCACTTGCCAGCCAGGATGCTGTGGTATTCGTCCTTGCCGTTGGTATTCAGCAAAATCTCGAAGGCGCGTTCAAGGTCGGGGTCATTTTGCAGGGAAGCCACGATGCGGCCTTTCTGATAATAATAGCGCCCAACAATTTCGGAGCGCAACAGTTCTTCAATATCCTTGCGGTTGCTGATAAGGTCTTTGTCTTTCTCAGCCGCAAGGTTGCTCTCCAATTGTTCGATTTGCGGCTTGATTTTGTCAAGATAGCCCTCGTCTTTGGCCGTTTTCTTCAGTTTCTCGATAGTCTTCTCACTCTCGGTGGTATAGCTGAAGCCTTTGTCTTTCACAAACTGCATGAAATCCATGTAGGTGGCTTCATCGATTTGGAAACGGTCGGCAGAATCTATGGTCTTGTGTTCGCTATAGAACTTAGTGGCATAGTCGAAGATGAGGCTCTTGGCGTATAAGTATGCAGTCACCGTGGCATACGGGTTGCGAGTGACTTTCACGTCGGGGGTGATGCCGTGGCCTTCATAAACCGTACGTCCGTGCATGGTGGTAAAAGGTTTGCCAAGGGTGTCATTCTTCTTTTGGGTGGTGTCTTTCTTATGCGAATAGTCGATTTCCTGGATGCAACGTCCGCTGGGGATATAATAATGCGCCACCGTCACTTTCATTTGAGTGTTGTAGCTTAGGGGCAGAATGTTCTGCACCAGCCCTTTACCAAAAGTACGTGTGCCTATGATGACACCACGGTCGTAGTCTTGGATGGCACCTGCCACAATCTCGCTGGCCGAGGCGCTGTTGCCATCAACAAGGATAGCCAAAGGAATTTCCAAATCGACAGGCTCGTTTGTGGTGGCATGTACGCTGTTGGCTGTGGCAGCCTTGCCCTTCATGGAAACGACGGGCTTCCCTTTGGAAACGAACAGATTGACAATGTCAACCGCCTCGTTCATCAAGCCGCCGCCGTTGCCGCGCAAATCGAGGACAAACCCCTTCAGCTCATTGTCTTTACGCATCTCCAAGAACTTTTCTTTCAGTTCTTTGGCCACATCGCGGGTAAAACCGCTCAACGAGAGGTAGGCCACCCCGTTGTCGAACACTTTATAATATGGAATATTGTCGATTTTCACCTTCTCGCGCTTCAGCTTCATCTCAATTGGCTTTTCCTTGCCATAACGCTGTATTTTCAGCGTCACCTCGGTGCCCGGCTGACCTTTCAGCAGTTCGCTCACCTCTTGCGTGTTCTTCTTGTGGCAATCTACTCCGTTCACCTCAAGGATGGCATCACCGGCAACGAGTCCAGCCTTTTGCGCAGGCCAGCCATAATAAGGATCGGAGATACGGGTCAGTTCGCCATCATATTGGATGAGGGCACCTATGCCGCCATATTCGCCCGTGGTCATGAAACGCGCGTTCTCGATGTCCGACTCGGGGATGAAGACCGTATACGGGTCGAGGCCGTCGAGCATGGCGTTGATAGCTGCCTCGTTCAATTCTCCCGGATTGATTTCGTCAACATAATTGAGATTCAACTCACGCAGGAGACTGTTGTAGATGTCGAGGCTTTTGGCAATTTCAAAGTTGTTCTGCTTCTCCTGGGCGACGAGGCCGATGGAGAGCAAGAGAGATAGGATAAGGGTGAAGAGGGTGTTTTTCATTTCAGATTTCAGTTTTCATGATTTCAAATTGGTCAGGGGACAGGGTCATAGCCGCTGCCACCCCAAGGATTGCATGACAGGATGCGTTTGAAGGTAAGCCACCCGCCTTTGAAGAAACCATATTTTTGAATGGCTTCGATGCCGTAGTTGGAACAGGTAGGCGTGTATCGGCAACTCTTGCCGAACCAAGGAGACAGCGTAAGCTGATAAATCCTTATCAGAAGAATCAGAAAGTCAGCCGGCAGTCTTTTTACTCTCGTGATAACGTTTGACCAGTTCATGGATGGCTTTTTTCGTCTTGTCGAACATCTCGTTGTAGCTGTGGATGACCGTAGCCGTATAGACTAACGCTACATCTATGGAAATATTATCTTTTTCGCAGATTTCGAGCAGGGGCAATTTGTTTTTGCGCCAGCTCTCACGCATCAGCCTTTTCACCCGATTGCGTTTGAAGGCATGGTGGAAACGTTTTTTCGATACGGAGACGAGCAGGCGGCAAGTGGCAGGCTGGCACCCGTCCTTGCGAAACAGGTAGACCATTCGGAAAGGATAGACCGAAACGCCCTTGCCGCGGTCGAAGAGTGTCGCGACGTCGTTTTCCTTATAGATGCGTTCGTATTTAGGTAAGCCTTCCTTTGCTGACATAGCCGCTTATTTCTTCTTGCTCTTCTTCTGTTCGGCAGCAAGATATTGCTCGATGGCCATCGTCATAGACGGGGCTGTCTCAGAAGGTGCCTTGATGTTCAGCTCAAAGCCGACATCAACAATAGCTTGACAGGTAGTCTCGCCAAAACCACCGATGGCCACACCATCCTGTTTGAACTCCGGGAAGTTCTCTTTCAGCGAATGGATACCCGCAGGGCTGAAGAACACCAACATCTCGTAATCGCCAATATTGACGTGCTTTAGGTCGGCAGGAACAGTACGGAACATGACGGCCTTGGTGAAGTTGAGTTTGGCGGCAGCGAGCAGGTCGGTGGTCGAGTCGGAACTGATGTCGGAACAGCAGTAAAGATACTTCTCGTCCTTATGCTTCTTCATGATCTCAATGAGGTCGGTAAGCGTCTGGTTGCCATAAAAGACCTTGCGCTTACGATATTGCACATAACGCTGCAGATAGAACGCCGTCGCCTCGTTGATGCAGAAATACTTAAGCGTTTCTGGCACGTTGTAGCGCATTTCTTTGGCCACGCGGAAAAAATGGTCAACAGCATTTCGACTGGTGAGAATGATGCCTGTATACTCAGGCAACTTCACATGCTCTTGACGCAACTCACTCGCAGAAACGTCATCAAGACGGATAAACTTCTCGAAAGTAAAACTGACACCATATTTTTTCATCATGTCGGCATATGGGGTCTTGGAAATGTCGGCAGGTTGGGGTTGTGACACCAAAATATGCTTGATCTTCATGCGCTATCTTTACTTTAGTGTATCATTATTATCTTTCTTTTTCCTCGTCTGAACGGTTTAACTCTTTAGAAAACAGAACCTTGACTAAAATAACGCAAACCTGCTGTCAGGAGCAATGCCGTAGGGGCGATTTCAAGGCTGCAAAAATACAAAAAAATGAAAAACGATGGTATTTTTGTTGCAACTCTAGTTTCAACAATTCCTATAATAAACCTTATCAACGCAGCCAGTGCAATCACGCTAATGCCAATCCACACAAAGAGCGAGTAAGGGTTATAAAGCAGCAGAAGCAGGATGGGAAGCATGACTATAAAGGTAAAAATCAACACCGAAAGTTGTACGGTCACTTGACGGCTGACGGCATCGCGGGCTTCGAAAAGCCAATTCACATAATAAAGGAACAAAAACCGGAGCAATACCCAGCCACCCACCGCGGCAAAAGCGACACCGAACATGTGGTTGGTGTTGTATTGCACCACATCACGCGAGAGCACCACACAGCTTTTCTGCACAAAAAGGGCTATAACGGCGACATAAGCCACCAAGAAAGTGAAACCCAAAAAACTGCCCATAGGATTCCATTCACGCAGCAACTGATTGGTGTGTGCCACTCCTCCCGGTACCGAAAGAATCTGACGGAACTGACGGGGATAGAGCTGCTTGTTTATCACGACGAGAAGCAGCATAAGGCCCAACACGACAAGATTCCATCCCACCAGCACATCATACGTCATGCGAGGCATCGGGTTGATGCTGCCACCAAACGTCGTGACAAAGCTCTCAGCAGGCACCGTGTCACATAAGGCAGAGTCGACAACTGGGATAGTGTCAATCAGGCGGTTCCCGAAGCTAGGCTGGTAGGATATGTAGGGGTATTCTGGCATCAAAAAAAAATGATTCAATTCGGGCTGCAAAGATAATGATAATTTTGATTACGAAATTTATTACTTTTGCATCTTCAATCGAAAGACAATGATTAAAAGAATCTATAAATTCGGTGGCGCGTCGGTAAAAGACGCTCAGGCTGTGCACAACCTGGCCGACATTGTGAGTCAACACAAGGACGAGGACATCCTGTTGGTCGTCTCTGCCATGGGCAAGACTACCAATATGTTGGAAAAAGCACTCTCCAACTTCCGCGAACACGAAGGCCAACTCGGCATGGAGGCTTTGCATGAAGTGATTGCCTACCACGATAACATCATCAACGGGCTATTTGGCGATGACACCAACCCTGATTTTGCCGAGACCATCGCCAACCTCTTCATCGATCTGTGGGAGAAACTGCAAGACACCGGCAAACCTTACGACTACCAATACGACCAAACCGTCAGTTTCGGTGAGCTCATCTCGACGACCATCATCCAAGAATACCTCAACAAGCGAGACATCCCTGCCCGTTGGTTAGACGCGAGGAAATATGTTATCACCGACGAAAATTACCGTGCTGCCAGCCCTGATTGGGACGAGACACGCCTGCGCATCAGCAAACTCAACGACGAGCACATCAGAGGCCTGGTCTGCCTCACACAAGGCTTCATTGGCTGCACCGAAGACGGCAAGCACAGCACCACCCTCGGGCGCGAAGGTTCCGACTTCACCGCTGCCATCTTCGCCAACTGTCTCGATGCAGAAGAAGTCACCATCTGGAAAGACGTGGACGGTCTGCTCAATGCCGACCCGAAACGTTTTTCCGATACAGTCAAAATACCACACATCCCTTACTCTGAAGCCATCGAGCTGGCTTTTTATGGTGCTACTGTCATCCATCCCAAGACCATCAAACCGCTGCAAAACAAAGGCATACGCCTCAAGGTGCAATCGTTCCTCAATCCCGACCATGAGCCCACCATTATCGACAGCATACAGGACAAAAACGACGAGCGCATCCCTTCTTACATCGTAAAGGACAACCAAACCCTCGTCAGCATCACGCCACGCGACTTCTCCTTCATGAACGTCCACAACCTGCAGATTATCTTCCAAGTGTGCGACGAGCTACACCTCCACGCCAACATGATACAGACTTCGGCCCTGATGCTCTCATTCTGCTTCGACAGCGATGCCGTCAAGCTCGAAAACCTGAAAGCAGCCCTGGGCGACGTCTTCCGAATCCGATACAACGAAGGACTGCAGCTGTTCACCATCAGGCATTACCGCGAAGATTCAGGCAAGGAGTTTCTGAAAGGCAGAAAGATACTTGTCCAGCAAGAGAGCCGAAGCACTATCCAATATGTATTATCGTAGGGAAAAATGAAGGTCATCGCCCGTATCCACACCGACTTCCCGACCAAGTTCGGCATACCGAGGCAGAGCGGCATTATCGCATCGCTGCAAGGCAGGATAGTCTTTGAGCCGGAATACCGCAACGCAGAAGCGGTACGCGGTTTGGAGGAGTTCTCACATATCTGGCTGATTTGGGAATTTTCAGAAGCGGTACGTGAGGACTGGTCACCCACGGTACGCCCGCCCCGTTTGGGCGGCAACGTACGCAAAGGCGTATTCGCCACACGCTCTCCCTTCCGTCCCAATCCCATCGGGCTGTCGTCAGTAAAGCTGGAAAGCATCGAAACCGACACGAAACTTGGACCCGTGCTCTACGTCACAGGTGCGGATTTGATGGATGGCACACCGATTTACGACATCAAGCCTTACATCGCCTACACCGACAGCCACCCCGATGCCATCAGCGGATTTGCCTCAAAGCCTGCGGAATACCTTTTGAAGGTGGATTTTCCTGAAGCCTTATTGCAAATCATCCCTGAAGCACAACGAGAGAGCCTGATGGATGTCCTCGCCCACGACCCACGTCCACAATATCACGATGACCCCAAAAGGGTGTATGGCATGGAGTTTGGCGGAATGGAAGTCAAGTTTCAGGTAGACGAAATGCGACTAAAGGTTGTGGAAACCAAAAAGCTTTGAATTTCAGCAAAGTGATAGTTTATTTCCATTCGTTTTAACCTCAGCGCATGGATTGGCCCTTTACTCCTGGCTTCAGATAAGCCGGACGGAACGAAACATCCATACACTTCAGGTGAACGGCATCTTCAGAGGGATTATAGACAAAAATCTTAACCTGATGTGCCGCACGCATAATTGAAGTGACCGGCAAATCGAAGGTGGCAAAGTCCCACTCACCTATCTTTTGGATTTGCGGCTTCACGTCATAATAAGCTGTTACGGCATTGTCCTGAGCCACGTCCAATTGAACAGCAAGCTGGGCATTATGCAAGGTGTCAGTTGGCTTCATCATGAAGGCCACATTCACACGCTCCCAGTCGGGACGAAGGCTGTCGGTGGGCAGTATCAAAGTAGGGCCATAGGGTTGCTCCCCACCCACGGCACACACATTGTCACCAAAATAATAATGTCCTACATCGCATTTCCAATCAACCTTCCGGTATTCATCGGGATAATAGGTTTTCAGCGCCTCGGCAACATTTCCAGCGATGATGCGACGGCCTTCCTCGTAGTAGTGCTCTGTGGTCCAGTCCTGATCGATAAAATCGACATCGCGCACCAAATTGAGGTTGTCAACCAAGGTCACATCCTCCAAATGTCCATAACGACGGAGCAAATAGTCATGGTTCTGCTTCATCAGCCACATCAAATCCTTGCCCACCATAAAGTTAGCCTTATCGACATTCTCTGCTATCAAATTGAAAACCAAATGCCAGCCTCGTTTGTGGCACAAAGCGACAATGTCGTCAAAATCCTTTAGTCGCGGATTGTTGTCTCTGATTTGGAAACCATAACTTTTGATATAATGACACGCCAACTCGGTCCATTTCGGGTCATACACGTCTTCGTAGTTGTGAAGACCACGCCAGGCTGTGGCCGAGTCCCAATCGTAAACATTATCCCATTCAAACTTGTAGGGGAAAGCTAATGTGTCTTGACGCCAATGTTGTACCGTCAGCGAATCCCACTCAGCGTCGCTCATGATAGGATAAGGATAGACCTTCAAGGCGAGCAGGAAACGGTTCATCAATGGCGGATAGTCGCCCATCAGCACCAACTGCTCCCGCAAAGGACTTTCCAAATTAGAATAAATCCAACGGGCATCGAATGAACGTAGATTCATGGTCACAACAACCGTCTCCACTGCTGATCTTTTGGGAAGCCGCCTTAGCATGTAATAATAAGTCTGGGCATGAGAGGCCTCTTTAGTCATGTCGCCAGTTTTCACATTAGGGAAATACTCACTGAGATACTCGCTGATTTTTCTTTTCCCTGGTTCAAGATTTCCACAGGTGTTGTTTGAAGATTCACCCAGATAGACGATGCGGCATTGGTCGTCTGTCACTTTCCAAACCAGTTCCATAATATCGGCATGTTCAGCCACATCCTTTTTGAACAACCCCTTGGAATAAATCCAGTTGAGAACGAAAAACAACGCGACTGCCATCATTATACGTATCAGAAACTTCTTCATGATCAGAACTGGAAATAGATAAACGGGAAATTGTTGACACTCGAACAGGCCATCGTCATAAAGACAAGCAAGCCATAGATAAACCATCTCAACACCAATGGTTTATTCTCGCACCACTGGTCGAAACGGGTGTTAAAAAGCAACAAGTCGGAGAGAATGAAAAGACCAAGATAGAGCCACAGCTCCAGCTTCACTCCAAGACTTTGTCCGCCACCAAAGTTGGAAACTGCCGCCATGAACATGTCTTTCATGTTGCCAAAATCGGTAGCGCGGAACATCACCCAAAACAAAGTGACTAACACGAAGGTCTTGGCGATGCGCAAGGCATCCAAGCAGATGCCCAACCCCTTGGACTGCATTTCCTTTGCAGGGAAACGGTTTCGCAAGACCTTCTCGACGATATGCAACAGACCGTGTGCAAAACCCCAGAACAGGAAAGTCCAAGCTGCACCGTGCCATATTCCACTCAACACGAAAACCACCAGGATGTTGAACGCCCAACGGGCAAACTTAACACGGCTGCCGCCAAGAGGGAAGTACACATAGTCGCGGAACCAGGTAGACAACGAGATGTGCCATCGGTGCCAAAACTCTGCGATATTCTTGGAGAGATAAGGAGTGCGGAAATTGTCGCTGATATCAAAACCCATCAGTTTTGCAGCACCCAAGGCGATGGTGGAATAGCCAAAGAAATCGCAATAAATCTGGAAACTGTAGAATGCCATAGCCAACATCACGCTCCATGAGTTATAAGCAGAAGGATCGGCATACACCTTGTCGACATAAAAACCCAAATGGTCGGCCACTACCATCTTGATGAAGAAGCCATATATGACAAGCCTCATGCCCTTAGAGACGTTCTCATAACTAAATTGCTTTTTCTCATGCAATTGCCGCAACAGATTACCCGGGCGTTCAATAGGACCCGTAACCAGCTGCGGGAAAAACATCACATAAAGCGAATAGTAGCCAAAATGTCGCTCTGCCTTTTGGTTGCCACGATACACTTCAATCACATAACTCATACTTTGAAAAGTGTGGAACGACAAGCCGATAGGCAGGATTATGTGAGTCACCCAACGTCGTTCGATACCCAATTGGACACAGAGCAGCGTCAAGTTCTCTGATATAAAATTCAGATACTTGAAAATCACCAGCACCATGAGTGTACTCACGATGCTGATGATAAGAAAAGCCTTTTTCAGCTTGGGTCGGTTGGCATAATTCTCCATGAGCACACCTGCCGAAAAGTCAACAATGATGGTGACAAGCAAGATGAGGATATACTTCGGCACAAACCACATGTAGAACACACAGCTGGCCGCCAGCAACATCACCCACCGCAGTTTTTGTGGCAGCACATAAAAGAGCAATACCACAATAGGCAGAAAGATGATGAACTCTATAGAGTTGAAAACCATAAGACCCTCTCCGACAGGTTACTTGATTTTTTCCATCGCCGTGTGCATAATCTTGCCACTCTCATAGTCATAAATGTAGGTCAAGACATAGCACTGGTCGGCATTGTAAGTGGAATCAATATCGATGCTGCAAGTCGTGGTGAAGCTGTCTTCCACAAAGAAAGATCCGTTGGAAACAAGTTGGCCATCAGCACCATTCAAGGTACCACGGAACACATTACGGAACACGTATTCCTTATTCACACCACCAGGTATCGTCTGCCAACCCACAATGCTGTCTTCCACCAAACAAACTGTAGCGTAATACTTGCCTTCACCATTGCCCATGGGGGTAAAGCGGTTCTCCACACTCAAGTGGCGGGAAGCCTCATCGTAGGTGTTGTTGATTGTAATTTCGAACAACTGAGGCTCAAGAAGTGCCTCTGCGACAGGTACGTCAATCTGTTCTACATTCAAGGTGTTGCCTTCCGTCAGAGCCACATGATCAACAGAAAACAACGGGTTGGAGTCGTGATTGTTGTACCAAATCGTACCTTCTTCGGTGAGGAAATCGGGGAAATTACCCATCGGCTGTGCCAAGAAGCCGGCATGGACGCTCATGATGAAGACACGTTCCTCACCAAAAAGTTGTTGCAGCTGGTGAGCTGCTTCAGCCGCGGCAGGGCAGTTGACGCAACGTGCCCCAGTAAAGTCCTTGATAAGCACCGTCTTGTCGCCGCCTGTGGGCTGATAGGGCTTGTGCGTATTGTTGATGTCGATTTTATCGCAGCCCATCGTGAAGAGCAGCAAGGCCGCAGTTGCAAATATCAATGATAACCTTTTCATGATAAATAATTTAGAATGAAGTTGAAACCGTTAAAGTAACACCTGACGAAGCGGGAACGGTGCGGCAAACGCCACCAACGCACACCACGCCTTCGCTCTGACGGCCTGCACTCAACATAACACGAGTAGCCTCATGGATGTAGCTAATAGTGCCGGTAAAATAATGATCGCGGTATTCCTCAACAGGGTTGCCGTAATTCCATTTATCGGCAATGCTGAACGACCAATGCGGGGTGATGGTGTATTCCAACAAGGCAAAAGCCCAATCGCCGCGTTTCTGAAAGTCTTTCTTCTCGCTCTCTTCGTACTCGTAGCCTTTGTGGACTTCGTTCTCCCACAGGCCTTGGACCTCCAGTCGCAGGCTCTGACGCTTGTTAATCTTATAGGTCACATCCAATAAACCGATGTTGGCCTTCACGACGGGTGCTCCAGCATGGCCTTCAATGGTCTCTATGTCGTAATACAGGTTGATGTATTGCACTGTGAGGTGCCAGTCCTTACTAATCTTTTTATCAATCTCAAAGTTGATATCACGGAAGAAGCGGTGGTCACTGACGGCAAAAAAGTTGGAAGTGTAGCCCAAAGTGCCAGGCGTGTTGACCACCATACGTCCATTATCCATAATGGAATCGCGGACGATATCGTTCACTTGACTCATATTGAAGGCGAGCTTGGTACCATATTTTCCACCAAGGGCTGTACCCTTCGGGATGGTGTAGTTCACCTGTAACTGGGCTGCCATCTCACCGTTGGGCTGCGTTGAGTAGGTGTACATCGACGGCAAGCTGTGCGTATGGGTGTAGTTGATAGGCGGGATAAAGTTGATGTCGAGATCGTTCTGTTTTCCAGTGTACATCGACTTGAAGCTCATGTTGTCGACACGTTTCACTTGCAACACAGCACCGAAACCTTTTTGTGAATAGCTCAACGACGACATGAGGGCGCGGCCTTCCTTGTAGATGAAGTTGTTGATGGCCGATGGGTCGTTGATCTTGTAGGCATATTCTGTGCTAAAGGCCCAATTCCCATAACCCAAATTGATGCGTGCAGCTGCAGCACCCACATTTTCAGGAATATAATAGAATAGGCTCAAGTCTTCTTGTTTCTTGCTAACGAAACTTCCACCGAGGCTCATCCTGAACTTAGCATCGTTCATGGCAGGGATGCTTTGGTTGAGATCCCATTCGGCATCAACGCCACGCACAATACCGCGGATGTCGTCAATAGAGAAATCGCGCTCCAAATAAGGAGCCCAATAATAACGCTGACGGCCATAAACGCCCTTCAAAGTCACGCCTTGGGTGGGACGCAACACCACCCGGGCACCGCGCAGGGCATTGTCCATGCCCAGCGACCATTCCTCGTATGAGCGGAACACCAAGCCGCTACCAAACTGGTCATAGATATCGCCCACAGTAGCACCGATGAACCCATTGTCGTAAGTGGCGAAGAAATTGGCCAGGCCCACACCGTTCAACTCACTGCGGAAGCCGTTCATCTCAGGCAGGAATGCCTCAAAGCGGATGCCTGCCGAGAAGTTGCCGTTGGTATAGTTAACCTTACCAAAGCCATTGATACCGAATTTCTTGCCGTTGAGGTCGGTGATGCCGATGCCTTCATCAAGCATATAATACTGCGCGTCGGTTTGGAAACTGCCGCTCACTTGGCTGTTGGCAAGGAACGACTGAGCACTCGCCCTGAAGCTGAACGCCAGGGCGAGTGCAATAGTAATAAGTATATACTTTCGCATAAATGTTAGAATTATGAATACGGAATGCGGAATGCGGAATAATTGTCTTCGTTAGACTTATTCCGAATTCCGAATTCAGCATTCCGCATTATTTCTTTTTCTTGGCAATTTTCAGAATTTCCTCATACAAGTCATCCTCAGCACCCTCGAAATAACCCGTGTGCTGATAAACAAGCTTACCCGTACCATCAAAGAGGAAGGTATGCGGCGGATTGCTCACATTCATGGCACGTTTGAGGTCGCTGTTCACGTCAAGCAGGATTTCAAATTCCCAACCCTTACCTTCCACTGTGGGCTTCACCTTGGCAGTTGAACGCGAGTCATCGATGGAAACGGAATAAATCTTCACGCCGGTCTCGTCTTGCCAGTCTTGGTACACATCATTCAAGGCATTGTGTTCCTTGATGCAGGGGCCGCACCATGTAGCCCAGAAGGTCATAACAATGGGATTGCCATTGTTCGACAATTTGGCGATGTTCACATCCTTGCCGTTGATGTCCTTGATGGTGACATTAGGCAGGTCAGATTTCGATTGCGCATGAAGGCCCACACAGACAAAGGCCATCAGCAAAAGTGTCATTAGTTTTTTCATTGGATTACAATTATTTAATTTCAAGATTTCAAGATTTCTAATTTCAAGATTCATTGTTTCGAATTCCGCGTTCATCATTCCGCATTTAACTGACAATATACTTCCAGCAGTTTACAGTATTTCTCGGCCCGTATCGTCACCTTTTTGATGAGGTTGGGGACCAAAACACATTCTCCTGCATTTACAAATATCGCGCCATTTTCCCAATTCAGCGTGAAATTTCCTTCCAGAGCAATCAAAATCACGAAAGAATCAAGGTTGGAATAGTCCTTTTCCATCTCACCTTGCAGCTGGAGAAGGTTAGTAACAAAAAATTGTGAATCCACAACAGGCACGGTGCGATTCATCACATCGGGAACTTGAATCTTGTAATTATCGGGCACTGTCCCGTCAATAGCTTCTACGGATTGAGGAATATGCAACTCGCGACTCATACCCGCTTCGTTGATGCGGTCCCAGTCGTAAATGCGATAGGTGGTGTCGCTGGTCTGCTGAATCTCAGCCACCATGATGCCGGGACCTAATGCATGGACACGGCCTGCAGGGATGAAGAACACATCACCTGCCTCCACAGCCTCATGATTCAGGACGGATTGCAGCCGATTGTCTCTCAACACATTGACATAATCCATCCGCGTCAGCTCCTGATTGAAACCCATAACGAGTTCGGCATCCTTGTCGGCCTGCATCACATACCACATCTCGGTCTTGCCGTTGCCCAACCCGCGTTTCTCAGCAAGCTCATCGTCGGGATGCACCTGCACCGAAAGCCAGTCGTTGGCATCAATGATTTTCAACAACAGAGGAAACTGCTCGCCGTATTTGTCGAAAACGGCCTCGCCTACCAAGTCACCCATAAAGGTCTCCACCAAATCGTTGATCTCATCGCCCTCAAAGTTTCCATTGGCGATTTCGCTTTGTTCGTCCCAAAGACCAGAGAGCAACCACACCTCTCCGCAATTAGGAAGAGCACCATAATCCATACCAAGGACTTCCTTGATTTTCCTTCCTCCCCAAATCTTGTCTTTGAAGATGGGCTTGAATTTCAGGGGATATAAAACTGTTTGCATTTTCTATTCAGATTTTCGGGGGCAAAGATAAGACATTTTTTAGAAAAACCGTACTTTTGCAGCAAAGTTATATAATATGCAAAACCTTATCGAACTCCGTCATATCCTCCACACCCATCCCGAGCTTTCAGGGAAAGAAGCTCTAACCAATAAGATTCTGAACGAATGGTTAAAGCAAACCCAACCCGATTGGCTGATTGAGAAAATTGGCGGCTACGGAATAGCTGCTATATATAAAGGTGCAAAACCAGGTAAGCGCATCCTCATCCGAGGTGATATTGACGCGCTTCATATCCCCGAACCCAATGAAATCCCTTACCGTTCGCAAAACCCAGGTGTTTCACACAAATGCGGACACGATGGACACGCCACCATACTCTGCGGGCTGGCGCAATGGCAGGGCGAACAGCGTCCCGACCAGGGCGAAGTCGTTCTGCTTTTCCAGCCTGCCGAAGAAACGGGACAAGGTGCCCAAGCTATCTTGAAAGACCCGCAATTTGAGCACATCAAGCCCGATGTGGCCTACGGGTTGCACAACCTGCCTGGCTTTGAGAAGGGACAGATTATGGTGCGTGAAGGTTGCTTTGCAGCCGCCTCTTTTGGATTGAAACTTGTTTTTGACGGACGCACGGCCCATGCCTCACAGCCCGAGACGGGGCGCAGCCCCGCTGAACTGCTGGCCCAACTCATCCATCACCTGGAAAAGAAACGTGAACAGCTGAAAGCCGTAAAGCCTCTGACCACTTTCGTCATCACCCACGCCACGCTTGGCGAGGAAACCTTTGGCGTCGCCCCGGGTCATGCGGAGATTTGGCTCACTTTACGCAGCTTCAACGACCGCAACCTTGAACTGATGTCTACGGAAATCATCGAGTTCTGTCGCGCCAAAGCCAAAGACCACCTTTTCGATTTCAACTTCTCTATGCACGAAGCCTTTGCCGCCACTAACAGCGACCAGAAATGCGTTCGCGTCATCGAGCAGGCCGCCAACAATCTGGAGCTTCAATTAGGTCATTTGGAAGAGCCCTTCCGCTGGTCAGAAGACTTCGGAAGGTTTGGAAACGTCTGCCCCATTGGTTTCTTCGGCTTGGGCTCAGGCCTGGAGCAGCCCGCCTTGCACAATCCAGAGTTTGACTTCCCCGATGATATTCTTGAAACGGGAATGACGATGTTTTGGGAGATTATTCGGTTGGAGTTGGAGGGATAATATGTTCTGGGAGACGCAAGCATTGCGTCTCTACGGAAAACGAAAAGGCATATCGCTGCAAGAGATAAGGCATGTTGCTATGAGAGAAAAGGCATATCGCTGTGAGAGAAACGACGTATCGCTACAGGAGAAACATCGTTTCTCTCAAAAAGGGAAGGGGAGCCGCCATCCAGGCGGACTCCCCCTTGACCCCTCAAAAATTAACTGCAACAACTGCAACAACTGCAACAGAATTAGCTCGCGAGTTTGACTCTCTTCATATAATCCTCTGTCTTGCAGAAGTTTCTGCTCGCTTCATCAAACACAATGTATTTTCTGTTCATCCCGACCCGTAGGGGCGCGATGCCGCAATTTTCTCGAAATGGTAACATGATTTTTGGTTTTAAAAGGTTATAAAAAAGGTGAAAATTTTGGGTCAAAGTTAAGTCAGACTTATGTCAGAGTTACATCAGAGTTGAGAATATAACTAACTTGGGTCTTTTTGGGTTCGTTTTTGGTTAAATTTTGGTTCATTTTTTGGGTTAATTTTGGGTAGGAGGAAAGTAGGAGTTAGGTAGGAGTTAGGTAGGAGTTACATAGGAGTTGGAAATATTGGATTTTGCGGTCATTTTTGGTTAAATTTTGGTGTTTGGTTTTTCGGTTTTGGTGCTGCAAAGATAGAACATGGTTTTTGCGCTTTACGAATAAAACGGCAAAAATTTTTGCACATATAACTAATTTTTTACAATATACTAATACACAATCAAATACGTTTTCGTTTCGGTCGTTTTGTTGCAGTTGTTGCAGTTGTTGCAGTTATTTTTCGGCCTATGCAGTCGGTATCTCTTGGGTGCTACGGCTCAAACCGGCTGCCGAGCATGTCTAAGTTTAGTTAATATGTGCCTGTTTTTTTGAAAACTCCAATTATCTTATTTCCAGCAATATATCCAACAGCAAACGACAACAAACGACTACAGTCGACTACAAACGTTTAATCAACGGCTTGTTCTTGACAAGGTTTGCATCTTTGCAGGGTAAAACCTATCCAATATGAACAGCAATAGATACAAGCAAAGCATTAACTACTACAACATAGAAGTCAACAAAAAGAAAGCCCACGCCTGAAAGGAGCAGTGCTTTACCTTATCCGCAGCGTGGACTTTCAATATGGTTCTGCAAAAGTACAACATTTCCATGAATCCGCAAGGGTTTG
>JAILDR010000016.1 GCA_024689285.1 Bacteroidales bacterium
TAGTCGTCGAAATATATAAATAATATATCACGCGCGCAAAGATTTTTATAAGAAAAAAGCCCGAATGGCGCAATTTTTTAGACGAATGGTTAAGAATCGGCTTTTTGCATACCTTAAATGTATACTTAGTTGGGTACTAAAAGACCAAGAATAATTATTAAAACACTATACTATGAAGAAAAAAGTAACCTACAGCGCTCCTGAAATGGAGGTTTTTGAAGTGAGATTGGAGTCCATGATCAACGCATCTTTCGACTCTGCTACAAAAGCCCTCGGCAATTCCAACACTGAGGCGACGACAGAGTATAATGAGGGTGAGGTTGTCAGTTGGTAATTTAAAAGTCAGAAAGCCATGAAAAAGTCATTATTATTCTTTGTTATTCTCGCATTTGCAGCAACTGCTTGCGAAAAAGAAATTGCCGACGACAATAACAGCAAAGTCAACCCTGAAGAGGGCACTTATCTTCTTGAAATCAAGGCTACTATCGACGAGCCTGATATCGTCGACAACGCCATCCAGTCAAAGGCTACATACTCTTCAAACAAGGTTGTTTTCGCCATTGGGGATGAAATCGGCGTACTTGGAACAACAGATGGTTCTACTTGGACCGCATACACTCTCAGGGCAACAAAGATTGAGAACAATACCATCACATTTTCCGCAACGGTTCCGGATGGTACTACAATCGGTGATTATGCTTATTATCCTGCATCCATAGCTACCACATCTCCGCTTATTATTAATTGGCCGACCAGCATTGATGGCTCTAAGGTTCAAGTGCCTATGATAGGTATCATAGATACCGAAAGTGCGACTAAGAAAACCACATTCAAACACTTAGGTGCAATCATTGAGATTAATGCCGCAAGTGTTCCCGCTGGAGCAACTGTTCTTCAATTTAAAAACAACAGCGCCCCTATTACTGGATCATATACAATTGCATTCTCCTCCGATTATTCTACACTATCATTGACAGCCAATAATGTCAATCTGAATACAATAGACGCGTCAATAGATTCAGATTCAGATGGAAATGGAGAGAATGGCACATATTACATTCCGGTACCTGCTGCCGAATATACAGATTTTACCTTCTCTCTAACTGATGGCAGCGGTAATTACTACAAGCAAAAGACAGCCAAGTCAAGCACAAGTATTACTCTTGCACGTGGCATGCATGCTAATTTTGGCACATTGACATATGATCTTGATGAGATTGCCGGCCTTTATATGGTAGGAAAAATGCAGGGATGGAGTTTAAGTAATACAAGCATTAGATATATTAAAACAGGAGCTAATACTTATCGTGTAGCCGCGACTACTGTTGATGGAGATGGTTATAAAATCATGCCTGAAAGTGCAGTAAATGGAAAGGATTGGACAATTGTCTATGGAATGTCTTCTACACCAGGAATATACATTGCCAATGGCAACAATATTCCTTATGGTACGGCAAATGAAATTTTCACTTCAACTCTAACAACCAGCGAGAGTAAATATGTTTCAAAATATATTGGAAGTTCAGGTCAATATGATTACGGTTGTGTCTCTATGAGATATGGGTTAGATTCTGGCTCGGAAGCTGTAGATTTGAACTTTGTTGAGGGCTCTGCTCACAACTGGGCTGCTGCTAATTTTACCATTGATTCCAATTCTAAAATCTACTTTAAATTTATTGAGGACCATGTGCTTAACGCTGGTGGAAACTGGGGTGGAGGAATCTCCATTACTGATGACAAACCATATGGAACATGTGTAAATGGATCTAGTGATAATAACTCTTATCAACTAACACAGGGAACATACACCATATACTTCAATGATGTAACCGGTGACTTTATGTTCGTAAAGCAATAAACTGAATCTACAATATTGATTTCGCCGCGTGACAGAACTATCTCTGGCAGGATTTCTTACACAATCATATTACGGGAAGGTGCGAATGTTACACCTTCAGATGTAACCGCGAATATTTCTTCAGGTCCAACCGTTCTTTGCGAAGGTAACGCCACCATCACGCTGGTGGGAAATAATACTGTTTCCACAATGGCAGGGAATTATCCTGCCATCCAGGCTGGTCCGTCAGGCACGACCCTGACCATCATGGGCTCCGGGAGCCTGACGAAGAAGAGCCAGAATTAGCCCTTTAGCCGAACGCCAGGACGTTCATCAGAAGGAACAGCACCAGGGCAAGGAGAACACCTCTCCTTGCCCTGGTCTTTTTAGTCGGCCACATTTTTTGTGTATGGGCGAATAGATTTTCTTAAAGTTTAAAGAAATTCGTTACCTCATATGAATTCCAGTTGCGGAGGGAGAGGGTGATGGAGGATTGGTCGTAGACGTTGCTGTATTGGGTGTCTTCAACCAGGCCGTTGTCCCAGACGAGGTCTTTCCAGTGGACTTGGGAGAGGCATTCCTGGGCTTCTTCCAGGGTGAGGACGCCGTTGTGCTCGCTTAGGAAGGTGTTTGCGGTTTCGTAGCGCCACCAGCTTTTGCTGTGGGGGTTGCCCACGGCTTCGTTGGGCTCTGTGGTATAGTACTTGTCGCTGAGGAGGTGGTTGGTGACCAGCATGTAGTTGGAGTCATCGGCCTTGCGGACTATCATTGATTTCCAACCGTCTTCTTTGTCGAATTCAAGCACGGCGGCGTCTCCGTTTGCGTCGGCAATCATGTAGTGATAGCCGGAGCCCACGGTGGCGTCATGGCGGATGTCAAGGGTGGCGGCAAGATCCAGGGCTTCCTGTACGGTGGCGCAGCGGTCCAGCCACAGGCGCATGATGATAGTGGTTCCCACTTTATGCTTTCCGGATTCCTGCTGCGCGGCCTGTTTGGGGAGGGCCATGATGGAGGTGCAGAGGCCTTTTTCGTTGATTCCGTCCACGGGAGCGTAGATGGAAGCAAGGCAGCTGAGTTTCTGAACAAAAGTCTCTGGAACTTTCTCCAGGGAGTATCCAAAGTGTGACATGTCGCTTACGGCTATTGAGGCGTAACCCTTTGAGGGACGGGAGATTGTCACCATTGTGGGGTTCTTGAAAAAGTCATAGTTTCGGCCAAAGAAATATCCCTCGCCATCGGCCTTCTTGGCCTGGAAACTGGTGCAGTTCATTGTGGCAAGCTCGCCATTTTCATCGGCCACCTGAGCGCT
>JAILDR010000040.1 GCA_024689285.1 Bacteroidales bacterium
TTACGAGGAAATCGAGTCGAATGCAGTAGGCTACAAAGAAGATTACGACATGTTTTCGATGGATTTCGAGGAGTTTCTTTGGGCCAAGGGCTATTCCAAGGAACAGATCGAGGACCTATATGCCCACATGCTTTCGCTAAAACCTTTTTCCCAACTCGAAATGGACACTTTCATGGGCGTTTTCCGCGACTACATGACGCTGGGAGGCATGCCCGAAGTGGTCAAAAAATATATCGACAATGGCCATTTCGGCGGAACGCTGAAACTGCAACGGCAACTTCTGAAAGACTACGAGGAAGACATCACGAAATACGCCAAGGAAACCGACAAGGCGAAAGTCCTTGCTGTGTATAACCACATCCCGACATTTCTGGCGAAAGAGAACAAGAAATACCAAATCACGAAGATTGCCAAGGGTGCACGAAACAGGGAATACATTGGAGCCGTGGATTGGCTGAAAGAGGCTGGAGTTGTCAATGTGTGCTATTGTTTGAACAATGTGGAACTGCCATTGAAAGGCAACTACGACACCGATTGTTATAAAATCTATTACCACGACACAGGGCTTTTGATAGCTTCTCTTGACGAAGAAGCTCAAGATGACCTTCGCACCAACAAAAACTTCGGTACATACAAAGGTGCCATCTACGAGAATGTTGTCGGTGAGATGCTGCGGAAATCGGGATACGAGCAGCTGTATTACTACAAGCACGACAGCCCCGCCATCGAAATGGATTTCTTCGTAAGGGATGCCGACTCGCTGATTCCCGTCGAGGTGAAGGCCAAGGACGGAGCCACAGCCTCGTTGAACAATCTCATCAAATGGGACTCTTACCCCGAAGTGAATTACGGCATCAAATTCGGGTATAAGAATATCGGCTGGAACGGCAGTTTCTACACATTCCCTTACTTCCTCGCATTTTTGTTGAAGCGTTTCCTGAAAGAGAAATAATACTACTCCTTCTTCAAAGCCATCACCGGATTCACTCGTGCCACAGAGACGATTTGCCAAAGCACCGAACCGATAGCTATGACAAACGACAGCACCACTGTGACCACGAAAATCCACGGGTGCAAGTCGATACGGTAGGCGAAGTCCTCCAGATAGCGTTTGCAGAGCCACACCGCTACGGGAATGGCAATCGCGTTGGCAATCAATATCATAATGATGTATTCCTTCAAGTTGCGGCGGATCTCGCTTTGCATCGTGCCGCCAAACACTTTGCGGATGGCGATGGTCTTCTCGCGCTCGGAAGCAAAATGCGTGCTCATGGCCACGAGGCCGAGCAGTGAGAGGATGACTGAAATCACCATGATCAACTCAATGAGACGCATCTGGCGACGTTGCTTTTCGTATTGTTTAGCAATCACGTTCTCCACAAAATCGTTGTAATCAGGCTCTAAATAGGCGCCAAACACCTTCTCGCAGTGTTTCTTATAGACCGCATCAATGGCGTGTTTAGCCTCGCGATGGTCGCCAACAACATCAATCAACAGATGGGAATTAGAGTCCCAACCGCCGTTGCCTAGGACAATCACATAGTCTTCATCGGTCACATGCAGGGCATCTTGCATCGAGAAGTCGGCGATCACCCCGCATACTGGCATAGCAATACAATGCTTCTGCCACATCACAATACTGTCGAAGTTGTTCTCGCCGTAGGGCAAGCCCGTCATGCCTGCAGCAGTCGTCTCGGTAATCCAGAAACTGCTGGCGTCTGCGTCCAGAAAGCGCTCTTTCACTTCAAAACCCAACATTCGGAACGCCGCCGTGTCGCAGGAGAGCATGGGAACCATTGTCCTACTCTCCGAGTCGTGGAGTTTCTTCAAACCGAGCGTCATGGCAATCACTCCGGGAACGGCATCTGCCGATGCCAAATCCTTCACACAAGGCAAAGCCCTCAACTCTTCCACGAAGGCTTCTTTTTCCGCTGTGTAGTCGAGGTCGGAGCCTAAGAAAAACAGGTTCTCCACGTTCAATCCTGTCGAGCGATTCTCCATGTGGTGCATTTGAAGCTCCATCGTCAACACGAGAGCGATGAGCAAGATGGCGATGACGTTTTGCACCACAATGAACACCTTCGAGAGCACGGTGCGGTTGCGGAAACGGAAAGTACCACGCACCACGTCAATGGGTTGGGCTTTGGAGATGATGGCGGCTGGCAAGATACCGGCAAGCAACGACACCACTATCACCATCAGGAGATAGGCAACGAGGTAAGGCAAAGCAAAGGATATGGTAATCGCCACATCCGACTGCAATAGCCGATTGACCGTCGGGACAATGGCATGGGCTATTGCCAACCCGACAACGAAACTGAACAAAGTGAAAACAAACGCCTCGCCGAGAAACTTAAAAACAATGTCGGACTTCTGCGCGCCGAGCAACCGTCGCGAAGCCATCTCCTTGGCACGTTTTCCGACCAAAGCGACATTCAGGTTGATGTAGTTCAGCAAGGCCGAAATGAGCAGCAACAATCCGATGATGATCATCGTGCGAAGCATAGAACGGTCGCCTTTGTTCAGACTCGTGTAAACCGAGGCGTAAAACAACTCATCAAAACGAACCATCATAAGTCCATCCCACATCGGACTATTCTCGAACTGCACGTCACAGAGTGCCTGCAATTTCGAGGACAGCTCTTCTTGGTCCACATCGGATCGCACCTTAATGAAAGTGCCAAGGTTAGCCCAATGGTTGAAAGGGTTTTCGCGATAGCTTTTAATAGAAGGCGACTGCACATATTCATAATTAAGCATCACGTCGAACTCGGGAAGCAAAGAGCTTCCTTTGTCGGCAATGACACCCGCAACGTTCAACGTGTCACTCCCAACAATCAAGGGCTTGTTCACATTCTCCTCGTTCAGCCTCTCAGCCAATTTTTCAGAGATGAATGCTGCATTGCGTTCCGAAAGCATTTCAGGACTGCCTTCCTTGAACACAATGGGAAAGATGCTGAAGAAATCCACATCGCTGACAAGCATATTGCCCACAAAGTTTTGTTCGCCAACGTGAATTAACTGGTCTTGTACGAGTTGGAAATGCGAAACGGTTTCCACCTCGGGCAGTTTGCCGTCGATGACTTCTTTCATGCCGTAGCAATTGAGGAAACTTTCACTTTCGCCCACGGCATAAATCCGCTCGCGGTCGGGGTTCTCGCGCGTCACGGCGTATTGTTGCACCACATAGCAGAAACTGATGATGACGAAGGCCAAGGCCACGCTCAATCCAATGAACTCAATGGCGGTGTAGAGCTTGTTTCGGGATAGGAATTTCAGGTAGGTTTTCATATTGTTGTTTGTTTAATTGTTTTTTTATTTAACTACGAATTGAACGAATGATACGAATTTTGATGTTTAGAATTTGAGGCGCAAGCGCCTGAATGGTTACGAATCCGGACTGTTTCGTGCCTCGCTGTGACGCAAAGCGGCAACAAATTCGTCCCATTCGCGGCGCAAGCCGCAAAATTCCTTGACCATTCGTCAAATTCGAGTAATTCGTAGTTCCTTTCATCATGTCAATATTATTTGCAGTTCCTTTCATTGCTCTAAATACGGTGTACCGCCATAATAAGATACAACGCTGTTTTTGATAAAGTATTGAAGTCGTGCGTTAAGTTGTTCCGCCAAAGCATTCAGGTAGTTGTTCGATGCCGTCTGGTACTCAATGGGTGAGATCAAGCCCTGCTCGAAACGCTTGGTGTTCAGCGCGTAGGCCTCCTCCTGCAATTCGGCACGGGTGTCGGCTTGGCGCAGGGCATCGGCACAGCCGTCGCGGTCGGCAATAGCTCTTCGCACCTCGGCCTCAACCGTCTGCAGGGTCTGTTCATAGTCGGCCCGAGCGCGTTCGTAGGCGTTCTTTTTCTTAGCGATGCTGGAATGGGCAGAAAGGTGGTCGTAAATCGGTATGCTCATGGACAGTTGGATGTATTCGCCCCCGTTGTTCTTGATTTGATCAAAATAGGGTGTGGGCACATAGCCTTCCCTGCCAGGGTATGTGAAGTAACTCGACGACCAACCACCATAGAGCGCAAGTCGGGGCAACAATTGCCAACGGGCGGTCTTCAAGGCGAGGCGGGCATTCTTCATCGTGCCCTCGGCCAAGGTGATTTCTGGAGACTGTTGCTTGGCACGTTGGACAAATTCAGAGACCGCTTCCGATGGGTCTGTGAGGCTCATCCACACTTCTAAACCTTCTATCTCCAGCGGTTCCTCAATAGGCCAGAACATCACATCCTTCAGGGTAATCATCGCGTTGTTGAGGTTGTTGCGACAGGTGGTCAGCAGATATTGTCGCTCGGCCAGATCGCTCCGCACCTGCACCACATCGGCATGGGATTTCTGCCCTAATTGTTCCTGCCGCTCCGCAAGCTGTGCCGCTGTTTCAGCTGTTGCTACCTGTCCCTTGAGGGCTTTCTCCAGCTCAGTATAATACAGCACGTTGCAGTAGGCCTCCATTGTGGCAAGGCAGACCTGGTCCTCCACCTGTTGTGCCTTGGTGAGTCCCATCTGCTGCGCCGTTTTGGTGATTTTCAGGTTGTTGACAGCCTGAAAGCCATTAAACAGCACGATGCCTCCCGAAAGGCTGTAGCCGTTATGGAACGAGGTGACCAAGCTATAGGTGTTAGTCTCGGGGTCGATGCTACGACCGAAGTTGTAATAGGCACTGGTACTGCCGCTTACCTCAGGGGTAAAGGCATTCAAGATGGCGTCGCGCCTGTCGATTTGCGCATCGCGGTTGTTAGCCTCCTGGATGCGCACCTTAGTAGAATGCTCTACCGCATAGTGCATACAGGATTTGAGGTCCATAGCGACGGTGTCCTGGGCCTTGAGATTACCCAAGGCACCCAGGACCGTCATCAAAACGAAAAAGTTATACTTTGCTTTCATCATACACGAGTATTAAATATGCCAACTACAAAGCATTTTTTGTGCCAAAATTCTATGTATTTAATATTCAATTATTTAAGATTTTACACCACTGTAAAAGTGTAAAGAATCTTTACAGTGGGTGTAAAGAAACTTTACAATGGGGCTTTACATTTTCTTCTCCCGTTTTTTAACTGCAACGCTGCAACGCGCAACGTCCCTTTCGAACTGCAACGCGGTCATTCCGGTCAAGGTCAAAGTCATGTTTTAGGGCTTGAAAAACGAGTTTGACCACTTTGACCAAAAAAAAGTCCAAAATTTAACATTTCGGTCAAATTTCTAAGTCCTACTTAACTCCTACTTAACTCCTACTTAACTCCTATGTAAGGATAAGGTGGTTTTTTAACAAAACAGAAAAAAAACCAAAAGTTCCAACTCTAGCCTAAGTCTAACCTAACTCTAACTTTTCGCCAACCTCATCATGACACATTTTCGGAACGACGAAGCAAATTGTAGTTCGCTGAATTTGGTTGTCACTTTTGTGTCTTGCGACTGATCCAAGTTGACGGGTTAATAATTTAGGACAGTTTTAAGTTGTCAGCCACTCATTGTCGATTGACCATCTCCGATAACCAACCGGCTCTCTTCTGATTGCTTATATCGAACTCACGTTAAACTAAATTTGCGCATCTACTTACAACAAGGAACTGGGCTATTACTGCAACAAATACTACAACCCCACAGGCATCAACCGCAGAAAAGCACTTTACCAAGTGACCCTCGCGCCATGATGCGAGGATAAGATGAAAGCTGCCGACCGCAAATGACGCAAATCATGTAGCGTGAGTCGCTGATGGAGAGCGAGAAAGATGCTGTGCAGAGGAAATGATTCAAAACAAGTCATCAAGAACAATGCAATTAATAATGTATTCCGAATAGGCATTGCGTTGCAGGCCGAATGGCGTGATGAAAACAGGGATGATGCCACCAGAATAGGCGGTTTCTTGCTGGAAACGGGCTATTCGGTTTTGGAATCGGAGATATTCCTCATTGTCAATCAGATAACTATTGGAGCTGTATTTAATCTCGCAAATGTTCACCATACGGTCGGCACGCTCAATTATGAGGTCGATTTGGGCATTACGTCGAAAGAATACCTTTCGGCAAGCAAATAATTGAAATACAGCCTGATTATCCGTCCACTCATTACACGTTAGGGCAAACAACTCTTCCGTGTTAATAGTGGACGGAATGTTTATAGGGTAGCCGATGATTCCAAATGGCTGTGGGGGTAATTGGCACATTCGTGAGATTAAGGCGTTTTGATTGCAAAGATTGATGTTTTGCTCTTCCAATTTTACCGATACAGACTAAATTTGGCGTAAATTTAGGACTTCAATGTCTAAATTCGGCGTAAATTTAGGACTATAAGGGAAAAATTCGGCGTAAATTTTGGTACTATATCAAAATTGTTCGTATTTTTGCAGCCTAAACTTAAATAGGAAAGTTATGGGTAAAAAGCGACAAATGACTGCCGAAGTCCTGAAAAGGAAAGACCGCAAAAGGGGCCGAATTATGGTGTTTACGGGGGCGCGACAAGTGGGAAAGACCACCCTCGTGCGTCAAGTGCTTGACGATTACGTTTATTTGTCGATAGAAGACCCTGTGGCAAGCCCCGCGTTCCTTCGCCTCACCGCAGGGCAATGGCGCGAATTATACCCCAAAGCCATCCTTGACGAAGTGCAGAAACTGCCTGAATTGGTGGAAAGCATCAAGTCGGCCTACGACCAATTCCCTGATGTGCGCTATGTGTTGCTCGGTTCAAGCCAGTTGCTTTTGTTGCAGAAGGTGAAGGAAAGTTTGGCTGGCCGTTGCACCATTTTCAACCTGTATCCCTTGGTGCTTCCCGAACTTTTGACCGAAAGTTGGGACGACGAAATCCGACTTTCGCCTTGGCAACGCTTGTTGCAGCAGCCCGATACCATTCCAACGTTTTGGCCTTCTTTCGCCCTCGACCCGACTATGCCCAAGAAACAGAAGGCTTGGGCGCATTACCTGAAGTTTGGAGGCTATCCCGCCCTGGTGGACGAGGAAATGACCGACGAAGAACGCTACCTTTGGCTAAAGGACTATGTGCGCACCTACCTTGAACGCGATGTACGCGACTTAGCCTCCTTTCGCGACCTCGAACCCTATGTCAAACTGCAAAAGGCTTTGGCCTTGCAGACGGCGCAAACCGTGAATGTGTCGGCATTGGCCACGGCTTTGGGTATGTCGTCGAAGACAGTCAGCCGGTATATGGAATACCTGCGGCTGAGTTACCAAACCCTTATGTTGCCGCCCTGGGAACGCAATGCCAACAAACGTTTGGCGAAAATGCCCAAGGTGCATTATTTAGACCACGGCGTGTTGCAGGCCGTGTTGCAAAAACGTGGTGGTATGACGGGAGCCGAGTTTGAAAGCCTCGTTGTTTCAGAACTTTACAAACAGGCACAAAATGTGTTTTCCGATGCATCGTTCTACCATTTGCGCACCCACGACGGCAAGGAAATCGACCTTCTCGTGGAGTTGCAGGACGGCTATTTCGCTTTCGAGATTAAGATGGCGGAGCACGTGGCCAAGACCGATGCAAGGCACCTCCGCGATTTGGAAGCCATCCTCGACAAACCAGTGATTCATTCCTTTGTGCTTTCCAATGATATGGAAATCAAGCAATTTGATTCAAAAATCACAGCGGTGAATGTGACCGCATTTTTGAGTTGATTCGACTCTTGTTGCAAACGGGGAAGTCAATTCTATCGTAAAACCCCAACGCCTCACGAAAGGATAGCCCCTACATGGTGTATTTGATGCATCGGCGCGACAAATCCGCATCGCCGGCCAAAAAACTCAGCAGCGACGAGCCACTGATAGCCACTTTCAATTCGGGATAAAGGTCGTAAATCTCCTTGATTTCCCGACTCCAGCCTTCGTATTTGTGGATTTCATCGATAATAAGCCTTTCTCCTCCGTTCATCACGAACTCTCCGACGAGGCCAACCAAAGTTCTTCGAGAGAAATCGATGGTGGCGGCGGAGCAATACAGTGCTTTTCGGTCGCCCGATTTGTAGTTCAGCTTGACAAATTGCTTGAGCAGTGTCGATTTTCCCACGCCTTTTGCCCCTTGTATCGAGATGAGTTTGGAATTCCAATGGATTCGTTCTATCATCGCCCTCACCATGTCGAGAGAAGTGTTGGCTATCAATCTGTCGTGTTTTGCGAATAATAAATCCATGACATTTTCTATATTGCCGCAAAAACACAAAATTGTTGGTTATAGACAACACTTTTGGCAAAATACCGATGGTTAAAGCCAGCACTTTAAGCCCAAACACACCCAAAATCTTAGACTTTTCCCCAAAAAAATTTGGAATAGTCGAAACTATAACAAATTTATTGTCAAAGCATTACAACTTTCCAGCCCCAAAAAAGTTTGGACAGCCCTTTCAATTGCTTGACAAATATGGTAATTTTGCACCGCTGAAACGAGATCTTTTTGTCCCCATGAAACTACATTATCTGGTTTTGTTTTCCCTTGTCACATTGTTGGCGGCTTGCCATCCTACATCCCTCGATGTGAAGCAAGCCGCTCAAAATGCCTTGGAAAACGCTCGTATTCAATTGGATTCAGGCAACAAGGCGGAGGCCATGCGCTTGTTCAAAGAGGCGGAGCGTTGCGGCCTAATGGCGAATCAAACGCTGACTGTGGCTCATGCAAGGTATCATATTGCGCAATGCTTGGGCTATTATGCTGACAAAGAAGAAGTTGTTTCGTTGCTGAAAGCCGCTGCCGATGGCTTTGGCGAAGATTACGTCGACCGTGCCGAAGCGTTGAGGGAGTTGGGCGATTTCTATCAGTTCCACAAGCAATTCGATAGTGCAGCGCATTGTTTGGAACAGGCCATGACCTATGCCGACCAAAGCGGATCAACAGAAGCAAAACGTAATGTCTTGTCTGCTTTTCATACTTTATATTTCAATACAGGGGATTACGAAAAGTCGGCCGATTATCTCAACCGCTTTTGGCAAGCCTCAATTACGGATGATGACGACAACCTACTCATGTACTACTATCACGACATGGGGAACATCTATTTTGAGTGTGGCAACTTGGATTCTGCCGATTATTATTACAGCCGTTTGGAGGAGCTTGTGTCCCAAACAGAGCCTAACGAGAATACTTGGTTCTATTACGGTGTCTTGTCAGATTATGCCGAAGAACTCGGCGATTATGAAACCGCTTGCAAATATGGATGTTTGTACGAAGAAGGCAACAATCTAAAAGAAATAGAGCAACAGGAGAACAATCTTGCACTTATCAGCCATAAATACGACAGCGAGGTGATGC
>JAILDR010000047.1 GCA_024689285.1 Bacteroidales bacterium
GACAGGCCGACGAGCTCTTTCCGACCTTTCACGCTGCAAAGATACGACATCTTTTCTGCGCCCGGTGTTTTATAGGGTTGCATGTGGTTGCATGCAACCAAGTCCCTGAAATCAGGGACGAGCAGAGAGGATGCAGAGAGGAAGTAGGGAGCAGACAGGGGACTGGGGGACATTTCTCGCCCCCTCCGCAAAACGTGAAATGTGAAATGTGAAATTCAAAAAATTTTTCTTGGAGGGGGTTTTTTACAAATTAATTAAAGAATAAGTACATCATAATAATTTATTAATAAGGTATACCCTATACCCGCCGCGAAAAAACGATGCATTTGACGTTTCACGTTTCACGTTTTTGAGGGCAACTTGAAGTTGCTCTCTTTTTTCTTGGTCATTGTTTGGCAAGTGCTTGATAGAGTTTGAATAATTCGGCAACAATTGGAGCCTCATTGTCGTCTGCCATGATTTTAGATTCAAAACCATACGCCTGCATCACTGCTCGGTCGTTCTCCTGATGGGCTTTGCGAAGCTCGATAGGCATGAGCGTTTCATCATACAAGTCAGCTAATGACGAATCCGGATAGAGTGCGCGTGCATCAAGTATGGCTTTGGCGGTTTGCTCTATCTTTGCTTTTTGCGCTTCGGTAGGATTAGGCCAAGGAAAGTTGTTGTAGACAACATCTTTGCTGTAACGATAATCGCTTTTCAATCGCCCAGCTACGGCACGCATCCATGCCATGTGGACCGAACTTGTGAGAACTCCAAAATGGTATAAGGTCGCATCGGGAATAAGATTCACTTGGTTGCTGCACATAACATTGGCCGACATGAAACCTATGGGAATATACCTGCGCTTTTCTGAACTAACCACAGGGACAATCAAGAAGTTTTTGTCGGGAATGACCTCTAATCCGAAACGATGCGGACTATAGGCAGCTTTGCGAGTGGCTTCCCGTTTGCTCCCTAATCGATATTCGCGCACTTGTTTGACGATTTCGTGGCAATGCGGCAAGGCTTTGAGCTCTGCCGGCGAACAATTTCCCAAATACAACACCCATCTTGGACGGCTGTTGATAAACTCATCGGCTCCATACCAAAGCTTGAAATACTTTTCAGAAGCAGGCTCTTTCTTTATGAAGTTTGCTTTCGATTCCTCAGTAAACATGAACAAGTCGTTGTCAATGCGTTGGCTACCCGTCAGGAGCGGCGGAACATCGCACAGCGGCTTGTTTCGGCTTGTTATCCATATATTGGGGGCATCCATCAGATAACCATTGATATTATCAGCCTCAACTAGCTGATTGCCATTAAGGAAAATGGTTTTCTTATTGGGATTATTGGCCTTGCTGAAGCCGATAATGACGCAATGCACAGCAGCCTTTTGCGAGCTTTCGCTATTCCATCTGAAGGTTTGGTATGCAAAATCGAAGTGAATGCCCGTTTCTTCAAATAGCGGCTTCCAAAGATTGGCAACAGCAGCACCTTGGGTAATGGAGTTGGTGGAGACAAGAGCTGCTTTGGTATTGTTTTCAGTCCGCATCATCGAGGCGGCTTTATGATACCAAGCACAAACATAGTCCAAGTCTCCTACATTTTTCCAACGCTTTCCGAAGATGTCCATCATATCTTCCTTTTGACTGTTATTCATCATCCTTGCTCCCACAAACGGTGGATTGCCCATAATGTAGTCGTAAACGGCTGATTTCGGGGTTTGCTTTTGGGGAAGCGTTTTCTCCTCGACTTCCTGCGCTATCACATTCAATTCCTCATACACCCCATTATATTCAGGCGAAGGCTCGCTTACCATAGATGAAGCTGCTATGTCTTCGGGAATATCCTCCACTTTGAACACATTCAACTTCTTTGTATAGAGGTAAGGTACAGAGGCTTCTTTTTCCAAAGTGGACCAATTCATGCGCAACGCATTCCCCTCCTTGATGTTGGCATAGCTCTTCAGCGGCAGGAAGTCGATGTCATGCTGGACGATGCGCTCTGTCTCTGCCAGCATCTGGGCTTCGCTGATCCAAAGCGCTGTGGTAGCTACCGTTACGGCAAAATCGTTGATCTCGATGCCGTAGAACTGGTTGATGCTCACCTTGACGGGATTGTGAAACTCGCCCAACATCATCTGCCCGTGATACTTCTCGCGAAGCACCTCGTTCTCCAACCTTCGCAAGCTCAGATAGGTCTCGGTCAGGAAATTACCGCTGCCGCAGGCAGGGTCAAGGAAGGTCAGCGAGGCCAGCTTGTCTTGATAGGCATCAAGCTTTTTACACCTCGTCTTCTCCACCTTCTCCTCCAAAATCTCATTCAACTCACGATGCAAGTCGTTCAGGAAAAGCGGGTCAATCACTTTGTGGATGTTCTCGATGCTGGTGTAGTGCATTCCTCCGCTGCGCCTGGTCTCGGGGTTCAATGTCGATTCGAAAACGGCTCCGAAGATGGTGGGCGAAATCTCGCTCCAGTCGAAATCAAGGCTGGCGTGTTTCAGCAGGGTCTGCTTCAGCCCCTCGGTGAATTGGGGTATCTCTATCTCCTCCTCAAACAGGCCTCCGTTGGTGTAGGGGAACGCCTTCAAGTCTTCTGCCATATAGCGACTGCGCTTCTCTATCGGGGTGTTGAGTACAGCGAACAGGTTTTGCAGAGCCAATCTCAAATCCTTGGGCTCGTATGCAGCCAAGAAGTCGTGGAACTGGTCGTGGGCAAAGATTCCCGCATCTTCGGCATAGAGGCAGAACACGATGCGGACGCACAGGATGTTGAGCCAGCGCAAAGCCTCGGGCGAATTGTCGTTATACTGCTTCAGCAACGCCTCGTAAATCTTTCCCACAATCTCACCAGCTTGCATCGACACCTGCATCTCCTTGGTCAAGTGCTCGCTCTTTACATCCACGAGAAACTGCAAGCGATAATATTCCTTGCCCAAATCCTTCAGGAAGATCTGCTCAGGCTCGCCGTTGGGCTGCTCCATGTCGTAGACCAGGAA
>JAILDR010000104.1 GCA_024689285.1 Bacteroidales bacterium
TCAACCCGATGACCGCCGTGCGCGTTTATCCTAACCCTGCCACCGATGTGCTGAACATCGAGGTGAACGCCTCGCAGAGCAGCGCCATGAGCATCAACGTGTTCAACATCATGGGCCAGAAGGTGATGGAAAGCAACGTCAACATCAACACTGGCATGAATACGCCCAGCATCAGCACGGCCGACTTCGCCAGCGGCATCTACTTCGTGACCGTCAAGGCCAACGGCTTTGAGAACACCATGAAGTTCATCGTGAAGTAAGTAATTTCACTTATCATACCCAAAAAAGGAGGCCTTCGGGTCTCCTTTTTTTATGGTCCCCTCTGCCGCTTTGCGTCACTGCGAGGCTCAAGGTATAGTAGGCCCAGCATCGCTTTGCGTCACTGCGAGGCACGAAGCAGTCCAGACAATCAGCTTAAACCCTGGATTGCTTCGTCGTGCCTCCTCGCAATGACGCGAAGCGCGTATGACGGCATTTTTGTCGTCCCCATCAACTGTTTGCGCGACTAATAGAGCGTTGAGCCACCTCTAAATTGTCAGCCGCTTTTTGTCAAAAAAAAATCCCAAAACCGCTTGCATGTAACGAAAAAATACTATCTTTGCCCTCAAATTTCAACAAAGGAAAAGCACTATCAAATCACTTATTATTAACTAAACTCATTCAAAATGAAAAAGTTATTTACTTTAGCACTCGCTCTGTCAGTGGCCGTCGCAGGTTACTCACAAGTGAAGAGCTTCTCATCGAAAGACAACATGCGTAAAGCTGCCACGATGCAGAAAGCTCCCAGACTGGACAACATGAATGTGAACGCCAACGCTGAAAACGAACCCAACATGACCCGTGTGGATTACGGAGAGGGCGAATTGGATTACACCTATTACGACTGGCAATCGAACCAAGGTGCTCGTACCTGGACCATCAACTGGCCCGACGGCAAGGTGAGCTTCGGCTATACCTATGCCAGTGATGCAAACTACAGCGACCGTGGTACCGGCATCGGCACCTACGACCCCAGCACTGACGAATGGTACGGCAGCGAAGGCCGCATTGAGGCTGAAAAAACCGGATTTGGCTCCATCGCCCGCTACAAGGATAACGGCATCGTCGTTGCCGCCCACACCAGCAGCGACCTTGGTGTCTACATCGTTGAAAACAAGGACAACCTCGTGCCTAACAGTGCTCCGGCTGTCCTTTACACCAACAACGGTTCCTATACGCACCCTGCCGTGATGACCTCCGGTGCCAACCGTGACATCATCCACGTCTTTGCTGGTAACTTCGATGATAGCACCCTTCCTCCCTTGTATTGGCGTTCGTCTGACGGCCAAAACTGGGACAAGTCAGAAGTAATCCTTCCCTTTATTGAAGAGTACGGCGCCGACTGGGGCACCAACGATTACTATTGGATGGAGACCACCGACGACAACTGCCTCGCCCTCGTCATCAACAGTGCTTGGAGCGATGGTATGGTGCTCTACAGCTACGACAACGGTGAGACCTGGGAAAGAAAGGTGTTCTACCACCATCCTGGTGTTAATAACACCTACACCACTGAACATGTTGCTTTCCTATATCCTCGTTGGACATCATGCGTATGGGGCGTCAACGGTGAACTCTGCATGGTCTACGAATTCAACGGCACCAATGATCACGCAGGTAGTGACGGCTACTATGCTGGCATCGGTGGCGTCGCTTTCTGGAGTGAGACTATGCCTTATCGTGGCACCCAACCTCTCTACGGCGTTGACCCCAGCAACCCTGTGCCTCCCACCCCTGGCCAACCCTTCATCATGGACTCGGCCTACATCATGCAAGACATTTATATGAGCTGGCCGCTATGGTCAGACCAAACCCACGACATGTTTAACGAATACATCGGCTACCTGCCCGCTTTGGATGAGGAGGGCAATGTGCAGAATTGGGATGATGTCACTGAATTCAACATTGAAGACATGACCGCTCATGGTGCCTACAACTGCGGTCCCGTGGCCATGCCCGTCATCTGCAAACTCCCCGGCAGCGACTACGACATGGTGGCTGTTTGGAGCGCCATGGACGAACAAACCCAACCGGATGGCGCTAACCACTGGTTTAAGCTCTTCGCTTCCTATTCTGGCGACGGTGGCAAAACTTGGTGCAATCAAGTGCATGTCACCAACGACTTCATGATGACCTATACCGAACATGTCTATACACAAGCTACTGTGATTGACCAAACCCTTGTCATTGCCTGTCAGGCTGATGGTGGCAGTGGCACCAGCGTCATGGAAGACGATCCGGATCCGTCCGACAACCTTTATAAAGGCTACACCTTCGACCTGAAGGACCTCTTCCCGGATGCAGGCGTTGGTGTTCCTGAGTATGAGCACAACAACCAGATCAGCGTGTATCCTAACCCCGCTGTTGACCAACTCAGCGTCACCCTGAACAAGGATGCCGAAATGACGGTTTACAACATCATGGGTCAAGCCGTGATGACCGTGGAAGGCCGTACCGGTGTCAACAACATCGACATCACCAGCCTCACCAGCGGCATCTACTTCATCAGTGCCGGCACCGACACCCAGAAGTTCATTGTGAAGTAAGTAAGTCCTACTTATCTATCGACAAAAGAGGAGGCCTTCGGGTCTCCTTTTTTTTTGTAGAATAACGTGAGTAAAACTTTTTTTTCTTATTTTTGCAAATTATATTGAACACTGATTGATTTATCAACTAAGTTAATAGCTTTATGAAAGGCAAAAACACGATTCTCGCGCTCCTGATAGCGATATTGCTGCCTTTGGCCGCCCAAGCACAAAACCCTTTCAGTTACCAAGAGGACTTTGAAAACTACAACAACAATGCCGTCCCGACAGGTTGGACTGTGGTTACCAGCAGCAATGCCAAAGTCGTCCCCACCAGCGCTTACAATAGCGCTAAAAGCTTTGGCTTTGTTTATGCCCAAAACATGGGCAACCAAAGCCAAAACCTTGTAGCCTTGCCCAGTTTTGAACTCGTGCCAGGGTCGGCAACCATCTCCTTTTGGTCAAAAGCAGAAAAGAACAGCAGCTATTGCGGCAACTTCCAAGTCGGCTACATCACCGACATCACCAATCCCGCATCGTTCGTTCCTGTGGCGACATATCATTATACCCAACACGCCGCCTACACCTACGTGGAGAACCTTCATCTCTCATCGATGCCAGAAAACGCCAGAATCGCGTTCCGCCACTGCCCAAACCACCCAAGCTACAAATGGTATATCGACAACATCACGGTAAACGCCCAGGAAATCTGCTGCCGCGTTCCTACGGTATTCACCCCCGTTCTGACCCCCGGCAACGGCCACATTGCCATGCTGAATTGGACTGAGAACAACGATGCCGATGCCTGGCTGTTGCAATACGGCACCGACCCCGACTTCACCGAAGGCAGTTACCAAACCATGGACCAAGGTTTCATTGTCAGCGGCACTACCGTCACGGCCAACCTTACCGGGCTCACCCCCGAGCAAACCTATTATGCCAGAGTGCAATCGGTGTGCACCGGTTGCAGCCAAAACAGCCAATGGGCTGAATTCAGAAGCTTCAAGCCGACCAATGCCGCCGTGTTCACTCCCGCAAACAGCGGAAACGCCTCAACATGGATACCCATCGACATTAATGATTGTTCAATAGGCGCCCGTACCCAATTCATCATACCTGCCAGCAAGCTCGCCCAAATGACAGATGGCGAAATCGCCAAGCTGACCTTCTATGCCAGCGGCACCCCCACTATTTCCATGGAACAAGCGGCATTTCAGATTTGCATGAAAGAAGTGGATCAAACCACCTTCGACAGCACCTTTGTGGATTGGAACAGTTTGACCGAAATGTATCAGGGAGGCATCACGTGGGACGGGAGCAAATGTATCTTTGAATTCGACGCATCAAACCGTTTCACCTACCACGGAGGCAACCTGCTCATCGCTTTCACCCAGAATGGCTTTACTATCAATAACCAGTATTTAAATTTTATCGGCCAAAGCCAGTCGGGCTACACCGCTCTTTATCAGCTTGCCGACGGCTCACATCATTATCACGGAAACGCCTTGACAGAGGCCTACAAATTCATTCCCAAGACCACTTTCACTTACTTCGCTGCTGAATACCCGGGGCCGCGCAACCTCACTTTCAGCAATCCGTTGGCTGACGGCATCACGGCAAGCTGGACAGCCCCCAATGGAGACGTGACGCAATACCAGTACCAATACAGTGCCGACAACGGCGACACATGGAGCCAGCTGACATCCACCACCGCCACTTCAGTCACACTGACCAATTTACCCTATCCTGAGCATACTTACACCTTCCGTGTGAGAGCCCTCTACGGCACTAACGAAAGCAACTTCGCAACGAAAATATTTACCACCGATGCCCTCTGCCCAAAGCCGCAAGGCATCAGGGCCACCAGCATCACCGCCCACACCGCCACTTTCAGCTGGACAATGGTGGGAGGCGCGACCTACCAGTGTGCCGTGGCCGAAGAAGGCGAACCTTTCACATGGGGCAATGTCCCTGCGGGCAACACCTTCACTGGACTCACGGCAGAAACCAACTATGTATTCCACCTGCGCCGCGACTGCACCAGCAGCAACTACGATTATAGCGACGAGACCACCTATGCCTTCCAAACCAAGGTAGCCTGCCCGGCACCCACGGGAGTACAAGTCGCCTACAACGGAGGCTCCACTGCCACAGTCACCTGGAACGGCATTGCCAATACCTACGTCATCATAGTAAACAATGAAGAATTATCAGGTCCTCAGGTGAGCAGTCCCTATATGCTAACTGTTGATTATGCCACCTACTACACCATAGGCGTAAAGGCCGATTGCGGCGACGAAGGCGACAGCCCCTTTGTCTATGCCGACACCTTCTTCACCGACCTATGCCCCGCTGAGGACCAATGCGTCATCAACTACACACTCACCGATGCCTATGGCAATGGCTGGGGCTGGAACAGCTCCATCCTTCCCCACATCAGGATTGTGGACGTAGCCACCAACACCACCATTGAATACCTGACCATGACTTCCGGTGCGTCGCTTTCAGGCTCATTCAGCGTTTGTGACGGCAGCACCATTGATATTCTCTGGGAAGACGCTTACTACACCGGGTATCCCTTCGAATGCGGCTACCAATTCACCGATGTCAATGGCGAGGTAATCTGCGAACGCACCGGTTGCCTCAACGCCTCTGACTGCTCTTCCCCAACCGCAGGATTAATAACCAGATATAACGTCAGTTGCGACATCAATTCCTGCCTAACGCCTACAAATTTCGAGGCCAGTACAGGCATCAGCACTGCCACTGTCAGCTGGACCGACGGCGGCAACGCCACCTCATGGACAGTGCGCTACAAGAAACAAAGTGACAACAATTTCAGCGGCCCCGAGGTGGTAAACGCCACTACCTACAGCTTCAGCAACCTTGAGCCTGGCACTGCCTACGATGTGCTCATCGTCTCGGGCTGCGACCAAAACAAGTTCCTTCCCGGCAGCTTTATCACCGATTGTGAAGCCACCACACTCTCCAACGACGAGCCTTTTAGCGAAGGCTTTGAAGGTTGGGTTTCAGCAACCGACACCTGTCTTTACAATGACATCAACGGAATTTATCCCGACTGCTGGAGGAGTTATACAGAAGGCACGGTAAAGCCCCATATCATCAATTATGGCAGCAATAACCACCCCCATGAAGGCACCTGTACGATGTATTTCCTCAGCGAATCGGGCACAAGCTCCTACCTGGCCTTGCCAACGGTCAGCAATGACCTCAACACGCTTTTCGTCAGCTTCTGGATGCAAACCGATCATGCCAGCTATGGAACACTGAGTTTGGGATACATCACAGAAGGCGATATCAACTTCAACACTTTCCAAGAAATTGAATCATACAGCAACAGCACCGTCATGGTGCAACGCAGCACCCTCCTTGGCACACACAACATCCCCGATAATGCCACACATCTCGTTTTCAGATGGTACAACGGGAATGGTTCTATCTATGGCACATGCATCGATGACATAGCGGTCAACGTGGCGAGCAAGGTGTTTACCGGCACAGAAGACAACAACTGGAACAATGCCAACAACTGGACACCTGCCGGCACACCGAGCCTTTCGGACAACGTTTTCGTCCAATCAAATGCCACTATCACAGACGAGGCCGAAGCCAAAATAGTTGCATTAGGCAACGGCAAAAGCCTCCTTATTGCCGACGGCGGCACTTTGAAGACTGACCACGACGTTATCGCCACAATGAAAAAGAACATCCTTGGCTATGGCATCGACAACGCCAACAACAAAAACGGATATTACCTCATTGCCAGCCCGATAGTAGAGACTGTTTACAACCACAACTCCTCCCTCGCTCCAAACATCAGCAACACCAACATGCTCAACGGCACCTACGACCTGTTCCGTTGGGACTACGCCGCCGCTGACGGCATGGAATGGAGGAACTATAAGGACACCCGGTTTAACCTCCTCAACGGCGAGGGCTACCTCTATGCCAACCTCAACGACACAGAGCTTTCTTTTGAAGGTACTGTAAAAGCCAACAATATAGCCCAAGAGATGAACACGGAATACGACGAGGCCCAATTTGCCTTCAATGGTTGGAATCTCTTAGGCAATCCCTTTGCCTGCGATGCATATCTCATTGATGCCGTTGGCGACATGGCCTTCTTCCGAATCAATAACAATAGCAGTGAATTTGTGCCAGCCGTGGGTCCCATCCATCCTATGGAAGGCATTTTTGTGCAGGCCAACAACGCAGGCCAGAGCTTCAGATTCAGCAGAACCCCAATTGAAAACAACAACGCAAATCTCCTGACCATCAATCTAATCGACCCGTCAGCCCTACGTTCAACGGGCAGCACTCAGCAGCCCGAAGCCCACGGTTCAACCACAGACCGCATCATTGTGCGCTTTGGAGAGGGCAACACGCTTGAGAAACTCAACTTCCGTGAAAACAGCACTAAAGTTTACATTCCGGTCAACGGCAAAGATTACTCAGTAGTCAATGCCGAAAACCTTGGCAAACTCCCCATCAGCTTCAAGGCAGAACGGAACGGCAGCTACACCTTAAGCTTCTCCCACAAAGACATCGATTTCAGCTATCTCCACCTTATCGACCATTTAACCGGCAACGACGCGAACCTGCTCGCGAGTCCAAGCTATAGCTTTGAGGCCCACACCACCGACCATGCCAGCCGTTTCCAATTGGTGTTCGCCAGAGGCAGCAGTGCCCAAGGCGACAGTTTCGGCTTCATCAACGGCAGTGGCGACCTGACCATCTTCGGCATCGAAGGTGAAGCCGTTCTTCAGGTAATCGACATCAACGGACGCATCCTCGTCAATGAAACCTTCACCGGAAGCTACGAGAGAAAAATCGAAGCTGTTCCCGGGGTCTACGTGCTCCGACTCACAAACAGCGATGGCGTCAAGGTGCAGAAGATAGTCATCAGGTAATCATTTATACCAACAAAAAAAGGAGGTTCAAGCCTCCTTTTTTTGTTTCACTATATCCATAGCCAAGTAAATCGCCTTGCGCAAGGCATCGGGTGAAGCCTGGTTGGCGTTGGCCATGTCGAAGCCCGGACCATGCAAGGGGGCTGTACACACAGCAGGCAATCCAGCCCAGTAATACGCACCACCATTAATCGAAAGCAGTTTGAACGGCACAACGCCCTGTTCGTAAGTCATGGCGAGCGCCGCATCGTATTTCTTCCACGCCCCAGTGACAAACAAACGGCTCGGTGAGAAAGGGCCAAAGGCATAGATGCCCCGTTTCTGAGCCTCGGTGATGGCCTGCACCACTTTGCCGTTGTCGGCACCCGTGCCAGCTTCGCTGGCGTGAGGATTGATGCCCATGACGGCAATCTTGGGCGCGTTAAGGCCGAAGTCCGTCTTCAGGGCTTTGGAAAGCGTTTCCAATTTACGCACGATGAGCGCGGTATCAATAATGTCGAGAGCCTCGCGCAACGGCATATCGTCGGTGGCCAAAGCCAGGCGCATGAAGTCGCTCACCAGCACCCGCAACAGGTCGGGATGACCAAACACCGAAGCCATATACTCGACCTGCGTCCTTTCGACAGAAAGGCAGGCCGGGGTCATCACAAGAGCATCAAGATACCCTTTGTGCAAGTCCTCAACCGACATTTTGACCGACATCACCGACATCTCGGCTGAGAGCGAGTTGAGCTGTCCAGGGTCTATCTTCAGCTCGCGATCTACAATGTTGATGATATTGAATTTCTGCGCCCAGGCCTGCCGCGCGTCGCGGGTGAGCGAATAGCCGAAATCCTCCATGCCGAAGTTTTTCTTGTAGTAGGAAAACACCTTCGACTGACCGTAAAGGACAGGAGTCAGCAAGTTCAACATTTGGGCATCGGCAAATGCCTTAAGAATGATTTCATACGAAATGCCGTTGATGTCACCATGGGTCAAGCCCAGACGCGGCATTGGGTTGGATTGAGGGTTATCTTGCATAGGCTCCATTTTTATCAAACTGAAATTCAACAGGAAATCAGCCCTCAAAATTAGACAATAAAATAATATAAACAAAAAAATCAGGCGGTTTTTTGTGAAAAAAGAATATTTCTAAAGCCTTGCATGATTTTTTCCGTCGCTCCCACCTGACTTGCCAGATAGGTTTTACAAGTCTCAGAGGCCTGCGCATAGAACGATTCATCGTCCATCAGACGACTAAAGATGGCTTGCAACTGCGCGGCATCGCTGACAGGGAACGCCCCTTGCAGCTTCACCAGGTCGACCGCCTCCATGAAATCGGTGTATTTCGGTCCAAACACCACAGGACAGCCAAAAGTGACCGGCTCCTGAATGTTGTGGATATTCACCCCAAAGCCGCCACCGATGTAGACGAAATGGGCATATTGATAGAGCTGCGACAGGATACCTATCGTATTGACAACCAAAATATTTGATTTTTCTGCTGAATGAAGTTCCGAATACAGCACCGCCCCAGAGAAGGATGCCTTGATTTGGTTGATATGGTTCTGTGAGATGTCGTGCGGCGCGATGATGAGGCAATAGTTGTCGGGCATTGCCTGACAGAAAGCCGTCATCAGCTTCTCATCAGGCGGCCAGGTGCTGCCAGCGATGATGCAATTCCGCCCGTTGATAAACTTCTCGATTTCGGGGAAAGGCTTGGCCTGCCGTGCAATAGCAGCCACACGGTCGAAACGCGTGTCGCCACAAACCGTGTAGTTGTCGAAACCATGCTCATGCAGCAAAGCCGCTGTCGTCTTGTCCTGCACAAAGAAATGAGTCACGGTATGCAACTGTTTGCGGAACCAGTAGCCGTAAGGCTTGAAGAAGAAGGATTTAGGCTTGAAAATCAGGGAGATGTAGAACAAGGGGATGCCAGCCTTTTTCAGGGCTCGCATGTAATTGAACCAGAAATCGTACTTAATGAAGAAGGCCGCCACGAAATGATGGCGTTGCAGCCACTTTTTGGCGTTAAGGGCCGTGTCGGAAGGCAGATACAGCACCTCGTCGGCCAAGGGATAGTTTTTGCGCACCTCGTAGCCCGACGGCGAGAAAAACGAGAGCAGTATCCTGTAATGCGGAAACTCTTCTTTAATGGCCTCGATGACGGGACGACCCTGCTCAAACTCGCCCAACGACGCAGCATGAAACCAAATCCAGTCGCCATCGCCCGTCGGAGAGGGCAGCTTGGCCCTCCTCCTAATCCTGAACTCCCTCATCTGCCGAAGACGCCCTTGAATCAACAGCTTGGCTTTGGCGTTGCCGAACAAAGCGGCAATGCTCACGCCAAGGGTATAGAGTAAAACACCTATGGTAAACAGCATCAGCATCATCAGTTATAGTAATACTCCTCAGGCTGGCGTTGGTAGGTGGGTATGTTCCAACTCAAACGGATGCCGTAGTAAAAATCGTTGTAAACCTTGTGGGGGTCGGTATAGCCCACGGGGACACCATCGAATACGCGGAAGTCGTATGCGCGCAAATCATGGTTGGCAGCATAAGTGGCCTCAAGCGAGACAGAGAAATTGGCGATACGGGAATTGCCGAAGAAGAGATAGCCTGCCTCAAGATGGAAGGCCGGGCCGCCACGCATACGGTCGTAGCCGTATTCATACTCCTTGTAGACCACGTATGGCGTGTTGTTGGTGTTGCGGTCGAAGTCGATTTTGGTCCGGTTGCGGAGATAACCGATACCCAGCTGAACGAAAATGCCGCTGTTGGGGTTGGGCCAAATCGGGAACAGCTTGCCGACTTCAGCCTGCAAGTGCATACCGCGTTGGTAGATGGCAAAGGTGGAATACAATCCCGCGCCTCCGGTAATCTCGCCATATTCCGTGGTGATGCCCTCACCGAAGATGTCGATGCGGTCGCCCTTCAGCTGGTTACCGAAAATGAAATTGCCATTGGCGGTGAAAATCCAGTTCGACTTGGTCTTGTAAACGAAACTGCCACCGATGGTGTTGCTCACGCCGTAATCTTTCCTCAAGTCAAAGGCGGGAAGATGGAAGGCATAGGTGACTTGGAACATCGCGACGGGGATGGGTTCCTTCATAATGTCTTTCGGCTGTTGGGCCTGCAGGGCCAAACCAGCGAGGAGAAGCAGGGAGATAAAAAGCTTACGCATGGCATTCTATATTTTATCTGAAAACGGAAAAGCTTGCATTTTCGTATTGAGATTGCAAAAATACGAAAAAGGTCGGCTCAATTGTCGTATCTTTGCAGCCAATTTCATTCCCATGATTGACAACAGATACACCGAGTCGGTGCTTCCCAATGGCATCAGACTGATACACAAGGAGAAAAAAGGCGAAATCGCACACCTCATTCTGATGGTGGAGACAGGCACACGCGACGAGCTGGCACACGAGAACGGTTTGGCCCACTTCGTGGAACACACCATCTTCAAAGGCACACAGAACCGCAAGGCCTACCATATCCTCAGCTGCCTCGACAACGTGGGCGGCGACCTCAACGCCTTCACCACCAAAGAAGAGACCTGCCTGCAGGCCACCTTCCTCAGGCAGCACTACCAACGCGCCCTCGACCTCTTTGCCGACATCGCCTTCCATTCCACCTTCCCCGAAAACGAACTGGCCAAGGAGAAGGAGGTCATCTTAGACGAAATCAACTCCTATTTGGACTCACCTTCCGACGAGATTTACGACTTGTTCGAGGAAATGGTGTTCAAAGGCCATCCGCTGTCGCGCAACATTCTGGGCACCACTGAACTGGTGAAAGGCTTCAAGCGCAACGACATCCTCGACTTCATGTCACACAACTACAGCACCGATGCCATGATACTGGCCTCCATTGGCGACATCTCTTTCAAGGAATTCGAGCGGATGGCCCTGAAGTATTTTGGCGAACAACCCGCTCACTTCATCAATAAGAAGCGCGAGCCTTTCACGGGCTACACCCCGCAACACAGCACCTTGGAGCGCAAAAACCACTTGAGCCACTGCATGATAGGCGGCATTGCACCTGAGTTTTGCAGTCCCTTACGGATGCCCATCGTGATGCTCAACAACGTATTGGGCGGACCCGCCATGAGTTCGCGCCTCGGACTCAACATCAGGGAGAAATATGGCTTCGCCTACAGCATCGAGTCGCAATACAGCGCCTATTCCGACACGGGCCTCATCAACGTCTACATGGCCGTCGACCCCGACTCGTTGGAACGCGCCATCGGGCTGGTCTACAAGGAGTTGGACAAGCTGTGTCAGCAACGCCTCGGCACCATGCAGCTGCAACACGCCAAGCAGCAGCTCATCGGGCAGGTGGCCCTGAGCTATGAGAGCGGCATGAACGAAGTCCTAAGTGCCACACGATCGCTCCTCATGGGCGAGCCCATCGAATATATGGACGACATCATCCGCAAGGTGGAAGCCGTCACCGCAAACGACATCCTTGAGATAGCCAACCAGGTGTTCGACAAGCAGCAGCTGAGCCAGATTATCTTCCGAGGGGTGGAAAACTAGTATATCCTATCTTCACCAAACAAGACACCTTATGACCACATTCGATTTCTTCAACATCCTCCGCTCCATCCCGAAGACCTTGCGCTTCAACCTGCATTATTTTCCGCTGAAGACAGCTTTGAAGCTGCCTGTCGTGGTGTCGCACCGCACGTTTTTGCGCGAGCTGAACGGCAAGGTGGTATTGCCCGAAAAAGTGGAAACCGCGATGGTGAAAATCGGCTTTGGCGATGTGGGGCATTACGACCGCAAGCATTCCCGCAGCATTTGGCAGGTGAGCGGTAGGGTCAGCTTTGGAGGCAAGGCAAGCATAGGGCATGGCTCCAAACTCTCAATACGCGGTGATTTGACGCTGGGGGCCGACTTCAACATGACGGCAGAGAGCACCATCGTCTGCGCCAAGAGCATCCGTTTCGGCAACGACTGCCTGCTGAGCTGGGACATCCTCGTAATGGACACCGACGAACATCCTTTGTACGACAAGGAGCATAAACGCATCAATCCAGACAAGCCCATCATCGTGGGTAATCATGTCTGGATTGGGTGCAAATGTGTGTTGCTGAAAGGCGCTGAGATACCTGACAACACCGTGTTGGCGGCAGGCACCCTGCTGACTTCAGCCTTTTCGGGCGAGCAACAGGTGATTGGCGGCAATCCGCCTTCTATCCTGAAGCGCGAAGTCCGTTGGGAACACTGATATTATCTCACGCAGAATACGCAGAATTATGGGAAGCGCGAGGCGATGCAAATTCTACGTCCGGCAGGTTCTGCGATTTCTGCGTGCAAAAAAATCACAACGTTTCTATCACCGAACAGAGGTTGGCGAAGATATGCGGAATTTCGCCTACGCCGTTCACATGGTGAAGCTGTCCTTTGGCCTCATAGAAGCCCATGACCGGATGCGTCTTTTCGTTGTATTCCACAAAACGGTGCTTGATGGAGTCAATATTATCGTCGGCACGACCGCTGACCTTGCCACGTTCCAGCATACGCTCGATAAGCATTTCCTCCGGCACTTTAAGGCTGAGCACGCCCGAAAGCGCCATATTGTATTTCTGCATCAAGTCGTCCAGGATTTCAGCCTGCGGCACCGTGCGCGGATAGCCGTCGAAGAGAAACCCTGCGGAATCCAAGTTCTCAGAAAGCTTCTTCTCGATGATTCTCGCCACGATGTCGTCGGAGACGAGTCCACCCTTGCCGATGATTTCCTTCACCTGCAAGCCTAATTCGCTTTCAGCGGCGATTTCCTCACGAAGGATTTCGCCTGTCGAGATATAAGTCAGATGATATTTCTCGCGAAGGAACTGCGACTGCGTTCCCTTGCCTGCCCCGGGAGGGCCAAATAGGATGATGTTGAGCATGGTATGTTGTTGAATTGTTGATTGTTGATTGTTGAATTGTTGAATTGTTGAACTGTTGAACTGTTGACGCTATGCGGGTCATGATTCTATAATCTTGTAGATATCTGGAAGGTTTCTCCCCTGTTGGTCATAGTCGAGGCCATAGCCCACGATGAATTCGTTGCCGATGTCCATACCTTTATAGTCGATGGTAAAGGTGTATTGGAAATTGTCGGGCTTGAAGAACAGGGTGGCGATGCGCACGTCGGAAGCCTTAAGGTCGAAGAGTTTCTGAATGGTATAGCGCATGGTGTGACCCGTGTCGACAATGTCTTCCACGATGACCACATGACGTCCGTCCAAAGGATGATCCAGACCAATCAGCTCACGCACCACATTGGTGCTTTCCGTTCCGGCATACGACGACAGCTTAACAAAGCTAATCTCGCAGGGGATAGTGACACGCTTGAACAGTTCGGACGCAAACATGAAAGCACCGTTAAGCACCACAAGGAACAAGGGATTCTTGCCTGCCATGTCGTGGCTGATCTGGTCGGCCACCTTCTGAATCTCAACTTCTATCTTTTCTTGTGGGATATAAAGTCCAAACTCCTTGTCTAATACTTTTACTGTTTTCATTTTCAAAAGATTGAGTTTCGTCGCCTAAATGAATTAGGCGATACAAAGATACAAAATGCTTCCATTGCGTCAACAGCATGGAAAAAAAAACTATTTTTGCCACATTATATAAAAGCTTATTGTCTGGATTGCTTCGTCGTTCCTCCTCGCAATGACGCAAACTGTCAACATATAAAAGCTTATTGCCTGGATTGCTTCGTCGTTCCTCCTCGCAATGACGCAAACTGTCAACTGAATAACCAAACAACTGAATAACCAAACAACTGACAACTGATAACTAACAACTAACAACTGAATAACCAAACAACTGACAACTGATAACTAACAACTAACAACTGATATGACCCCAATAGTAAGCATCATCATGGGAAGCACTTCCGACCTTCCCGTTTTAGAAAAAGCCGCCCAGTTTTTCGACGAGATGGCTATCCCCTTTGAAATGAACGCTTTGAGTGCGCATCGCACGCCACAGGAAGTGGAGACCTTTGCCCGCGAGGCCCAGGGGCGCGGCATCAAGGTCATCATCGCCGCTGCGGGTATGGCTGCCGCCTTGCCGGGTGTGATTGCAGCTAACACCACGTTGCCCGTCATTGGCGTTCCCGTAAAGGGAATGCTTGATGGCTTGGATGCCATGCTGTCCATCATCCAAATGCCTCCCGGAATTCCAGTCGCCACGGTGGGTGTGAATGGAGCCTTGAACGCTGCTATTCTCGCTGCCGAGATGCTGGCTTTGGGCGATGTTGAAATTGCCAAGAAGGTTGCAAATTATAAGGAGAACCTGAAGAACAAAATCACCAAAGCAAATGCCGAGTTGAAAGAAGTGAAGTACCAATACAAGACGAACTAACGGCTTCCCCTTTTGCGGCATGAAAACCTTATTTCGATTACGTTACGACAGCCACTGGGGCGAAGAACTCTTCCTCACGGGAAGCACCGCAGCTTTAGGAAATTGGAGCCCTAACAAGGCCGTTCCGATGCAATACGAAGGGCCAGGCGTTTGGTCAGCGGAAATCGACATTACACTGTCGACCGAATACAAATATTTCATCCGTGAAAACGGACAAATCCGCTGGGAGGGCGGCATCAACCGCATCCTGCCCGAAGGCAAGGAGCACACCTGGGACTGGTTTGGCCTCACCGAACGGCAAACCCTGAAAGGCGTAGCCGTACCCCTGTTCAGCCTGCGCACAGAAAAAGATTTCGGCATAGGCGAATTTGCTGACCTTCCCCAATTAGGTGATTGGGCCTTGGATAACGGGATGAACATCATCCAAATCCTGCCCATCAACGACACCACGGCACACTTTGATTGGCGCGACTCATATCCCTACAATGCCATCTCGGCTTTTGCGCTGAATCCTGTGTATCTCAATCTTGGGAAGATGGGAATCAAGGACGATGCCACCTTCAAAAAGACGCAGACGATGCTCAACAGGATGAATTCTGTCGACTACCCCAAGGTACTGAAAGCCAAATGGGAATACTTCCAAATCGCCTTTGAGCAACAATGGGAGACACTGAAAGACAGCGACGATTTCCTACAATTCGCCAAAGAAAACGCTGACTGGCTCCCCGATTATGCCCAATACTGCGCTGAACGCGACAACAACGGCACAGGCATCCACCTTTTCCTGCAATACCACTGCGACAAGCAGCTCCAGGAGGCTGTCAAAGCATTGCACGGCAAGGGTTTGTTGCTGAAAGGTGACATCCCCATCGGGGTGAATCCTGCGGGTGTGGACGTGAAATCGCATCCCGAACTGTTCAATCTCAACGTGCAAGTGGGTGCACCGCCTGATGACTTTGCTGCAGAAGGTCAGAATTGGGGCTTCCCATCCTACAACTGGGAGGCTATGACCAAGGACGGCTATGCGTGGTGGCAACGCCGCTTGCAAGTGATGGCCCGCTACTTCGATGCTTACCGCATCGACCATATCCTGGGTTTCTTCCGCATTTGGGAAATACCCAAGACGGCCAAGTCGGGTTTGCTGGGGCATTTCAACCCTGCACTCCCTCTCTCAGTGGAAGAGATGGAAGAACAAGGCTTCCACTTCGTCAGAAACAAGCATGCAAAGAATAGTGTGGACACGCTATTCATCCCCGACCCGAACGAGAAGGACAAGTATATTCCCCGTATTGAGTTGCAGAAGACAAAGGCCTATCAAGCCCTCAGCGAGGAACAGAAACAAGCCATCGACCGCATCTACGAGGATTTCTATTACCACCGCCACAACGACTACTGGAAGCAAAAAGCCTTGGAAAAGTTGCCCGCCCTCATCCACGCCACCCACATGGTGGCCTGCGGCGAAGACCTCGGCATGATTCCAGCCTGCGTTCCGGATGTGATGCGGCAATTAGGCATCATGAGCCTTGAGGTACAACGAATGCCTAAGGTGCCCGGCCATCACTTTGTGCAAACTGAAGACCTGCCTGAGAACTGCGTTTACACCACCGGCACCCACGACATGCCCACATTGAGAGGCTGGTTGGCAGAAGACCGTGTGCGCACCCGCCAGTTCCTCGACAGCCTTAATCTAGACGACAGAAAAGTCACGGCCAAGACCATCAAAAAGGTGATGGACAAACATTTGGACAGTCCGTCGAAGTGGAACATCTATCCCCTGCAAGACTTGTTGGATCAAGAGCAAAAAAATTGGTCGCCCAACCCAGTAGACGACCAAATCAATGTGCCTGCAAACGCCAAGAACCAATGGAAATGGCGGATGCGGATGACGATAGAGTCACTTACGGCTGCTCATCGTGGATGATTCTCGAACTACCAGACGTTTGGCTACTGGTGGAATCGCCATCGCCCGTAAAGTGCAGTTCGCTGGCACCTGAGAGGATGACGTTAACCTTCGCATTACAATGGATGTAGGCGACACTGCCACCCGACATGGTTCCATTACAGAAATCGCATTCCAAACCGTAATTTGAGCCAGTGATGGTTCTCTTGATGGTGCTCGCACCCGACAATGCAAGGTCGAGCGTGGTAGCTTGACCCCACAAAGTAGCATCCGATTCACCACTCATGTTGAGGTCAAGGTCGGAGGCATTGACATAGCCTTCGGCATAGGAATTGCCCGAAAGTTCCACATCTACCTCATCGGCCTCGATATCGCAATAGAAATCAGAAGTGCCAGACAATTCAACTTCAACTTCATGACCCTCAAGACCATAAACCGAACGGAATTCCGAGTCACCCGACAAGTCAACATGCGTCAAGTTGGCATTGTAAGGCAGAATCACCGCCATCTCATTAGGGCCACTGATGTTGATAGCAGGTTTGAGATAGATTTTCAGTTTGCCTTCCACATTCTCCACCTTGACATTCGGCATCACATTCTCGCCCACCGTAACGGTGATTGCAGTCGCCGCATCGCTGACGGTTACCACGAAGGCGCCCCCTACTTCAAGCTCGGTGTAGGTGCCATCAATGGGGAACTCTTTCGTGACGGGGTCACCGGCATACTTTTGGCAGCTGCTGAAGGCAAACAATACCAAAGCTGAAAGAACAAACAAATACTTTTTCATTGTAAAATTAACCGCTGTTATATACCATCGGGGCATCGGTTTTTAGTTATTGGTATAAAACTGGCGCAAAAATACACTTTTTTCACACCTCATATCCATACACGGGAATATTATTTAGAACCAGTTTTTTGGTTTGCGGTTAAGAAAATAAGCACCGTTTCACGAAAAAGCATTACCTTTGCCAAAATTCTATTATTATGAAATTCAAACCGTATAATCATAGCGAAACTGCGCTCAACGAACGCATCGCACTGATTCTCAACGAAGAGAAAAAACAAGGTCATACAAATGAAGCTTTGAAGACCATCTTCCAAAGTATCGACTTCACAACGTTGGAGGCTTTCGACAACGAGGCGAAGATCCGGGATTTCTGTGAAAGGGCATTGGCCTTCCCGAAGCAGAAACCTTACCTCAGCGTGCCGGCCATCTGCATCTACAGCCCTTTTATCCGCCAAGCCAAGCAACAACTTGCCGGCAGCGGTATCCGTGTAGCCACTGTAGCCTGCTGCTTCCCTTCGGGACAGATGCCCTTCGACCTGAAGGTCAAAGAGGTGGAATACTGCGTCAACGAAGGTGCTGACGAGGTGGATATGGTCATCTCGCGCGGCACATTCCTCGATAGACGTTATGACGAGGTTTTCAACGAAATCAAGACCATCAAGGCGACCTGCGGCAACAAGGCCAGGTTGAAAGTCATCCTTGAGACAGGCGAACTGAAGACCGTGGAGAACATACGCAAGGCTTCTGAGCTTGCCATCCTCGCGGGTGCCGACTTTATCAAGACCTCAACAGGCAAAGTGCCAGTCGCCGCCACGCCCCTTGCCGCCATCATTATGATAGATACCATTAAAGAATACTATGAGGCCACAGGCAAAAGAGTCGGCTTCAAGCCTGCAGGAGGCATGAAGACCCCCGAAGATGCCCTCACCTATTATTATTTGGTGAAAAACATCCTCGGCAAGGACTGGCTCAACCCGAACCTCTTCCGCGTAGGCACCAGCCGCCTCGCTGGATTAATCTTGGAACAAATATAAATCTGTAGAGACGCATTGAATGCGTCTCATGAAACAACAATTACTCGAGACGCATTCAATGCGTCTCTACAACACAACAAATCAACATGGCAACAATAAAAGGAACCTACAAAGGCAATCTCCGCAACGAGATGACCCATGTGCAATCAGGCAACACCATCCTGACCGATGCACCGACCGACAACCACGGCAAAGGCGAAGCCTTCTCGCCCACCGACCTTGCCTGTGCAGCCCTCGCTGGCTGCATGATGACCATTATGGGCATCAGCGCACAGGGACACAAATTCGATATTGAAGGCACCACCTACGAGGTGACAAAGACCATGAATGCCGACCCACGCCGCATCGGCAAAATCGACATTGTGTTCAACTTCCCTGAAAAGGAATACACCGAGAAGCAAAAAGCCCTGCTGTGGGCCGCTGCCGAAAGCTGCCCCGTAGGCCGCTCACTGCACCCTGATGTCATCGTTAATATCACCATGAACTTCCAAGCCTAATGGAATACGACATGCTGAAAGGACTCCGCCACAGCGAGACGCTCGTGGTGGAGCACAAGGACACTGCTGCCGTCTACGGCTCAGGCGCATTGGAAGTGTTCGCCACCCCCGCCATGATTGCCCTCATGGAAAAGACCTGCCTGGAGGCTGTAGCCGACAAGATTGGCGAAGGCAACACCACTGTGGGCATCGCCGTCAACATCAAGCACCTGAAGGCTTCTCCCGTGGGCGCCACCATCCGCTGCGAGGCTGAAATCACAGAAACAGACCGCCGCCGTTTGGTCTTCAAGGTAAAGTGTCTCGAGGGCGAGACCCTTGTAGGCGAAGGCATCCACGAAAGGTTTGTCGTTGACAGCGAGAAATTCATGTCCAAATTTTAATCCTGATTATTAAATCTTTGAATCCTGAATCCTTGAATCAAATGAGATACACCTACCGAACCCAAGGCACCTGCAGCCAAGCCATCGAGTTTGAAATCGAAGATGGCATCGTCAAGAACGTGCAGTTCTATGGCGGCTGCAACGGCAACACCCAAGGCGTTGCCACGTTAGTGGAAGGCATGAAGGCCGAAGATGTCATTGCCAAACTGGAAGGCATCCGCTGTGGCTTCAAGGGCACTTCCTGTCCCGACCAGTTGGCCAAAGCCATCAAACAAGCAATAGAATGATATTACATACAGTTTTTTTGGTTACTATTGCAATTTAATTGACAATTCATCGTTATACAAACTTGAAACTCTAAACAAATAAATGAATATGAAGAAGCACATTTTTTCGGTAGCCACCTTGACACTCGTCGTCATGCTGGCCGCTTTCACCAGTTGTAAGAAAGAGAAACCCCAAGACAACACCCCTGCCCCCGAAGGCCTTTACCTCGGTATCGTCGGTTTCAACTCAGATCTTTACACTATGCCGCTCGGCCTATTGAGTCAAAACACCAAGGCACATTTTGAAAACTTTGTGGACAATCTCGCCATGCAGAACGGCACCATCCTTTATCACGCTGTCAACACAGGCCTCAACAGCCTCTCCAATGCCAAGATTCCCGAGAATCTCATCAACGTCTCCATAGTGACCTTCACCGATGGCCTTGACCAAGGCTCCTACGTCTTAGGAGGATTCAACTCAGGTGCTGACTATCTCAACCACGTCAGCAACCGCATCACCAACGGATTGTTCGGTGGCCAAAACATCTCGGCCTATTCCATTGGCGTGCGAGGCTCAGATGTGAGTGACGTGGAGCTGTTCCGCAGCAACCTCAAGAAACTATCGAGCGACCCCGTCCATAATGTCTTCGAGGTGAACGACATGAACGAGGCTTCAGAGAAGTTCGCCCAAATCGCACAACAGCTTTACAACCAAAGCACCTATTACAACGTCACCCTCAAGATGCCGGCACAAGAGCCCAATTCCCGCATCCGTTTTACATTCGACAATGTTGAGAATGCTAACGATTCAGAACGTTATATCGAGGGCTTGTATATCCGCAACAGCAGCGGACAAGGACAACTCACCAACATCCAATATGTCGGACTGGAAAGCCAGTCGGGTGTCACTCTTACCGCCACCTCGGAAGGCATCTTCGTCATCTTCTCATTCAAGAACCTTAACGACCTGGAAGGCAACCAAGTCGCCACCGACTATGTGAAACAATGGAATTGGGTCGAGTCAACCAGCCAGTGGCAGTATAACAGCGAGTTCACACCGATGGGCAACACCGAAATCGTTGATGAATACAAGAGCGCGATGATCATGCTCGTCCTTGACTGCTCCAGTTCACTCGGTGCCGACTTCGTCAACATGAAGACCTCCGCCAACTCCTTCATCGAGACCTTGAGTGGGAATTATAGCGGTAGATGACCTTCGCACTGGTATCCACCTCATAGTAGCGCACATAGTCCACTCGTAGCTCAACGGGGAGGCAGGTTGTATCGATACTTGGTCCTCCTCTACGACCTAATTGGGCATCCAGAATGAGGAAAAAGTTATGCTGTGAAAACGGAAACTGGCCATCGACTCCTTTACGGAAACGAGGGTAGCGGAAAGTACGTGTGTCGTTGACGAAAAACACCAAGCTGTCCTCATACAATTCTACAGCATAGACGTTGTAATCGCCTTCCCGATAGGGAGCATCAGCCGTTTGCGGCGGAAGTTTGCCTTTGCCAAGGTTGTAGGTATAGTGGCTGTGCACGGTTTGGCTCACCGCTGGACTGTCGTCAAAGTGTTCCATGATGTCAATCTCTCCCCCATAAGGCCAGTTCAGTGCCTGGTGGGTCTGAGGCAGCATCCAAATGGCCGGCCAATAGCCTTGCGCCACATCAAATTTCGCGCGTATCTCCAGCCTTCCCAAGCCGAAAGACTTCTTGTAACGACTCCACACACCTCCTGTCAGGAAAGACGCAGTGTCGTCAGTCAAGAAGTCGTTTCGAACACCGCGCAACACGAGGTCGCCATCCTCGATAGCGTACAGCGTATCATGCGACGACATGTGCATGGCCCAATCCGATTGACTTCGCCATATCTTAGACCAAGCTGTATCGTCAAGGGAGTTCCCGTCAAACTCATCATGCCAAGCCAAGACATAGCAACGATGTTCCTGAGCCATTACCAGACTGGCTAAACCAACAAAAAACAAAAAGAAGAAAGCACGTTTCATAGCAGAATCAATTTCGAGCGGTAAAGATACAATTTTTAGCGACATCTGTTGTCGATTTCCCCTATGTTTTATACTTTTGCGGTTCATTTTTTATGCTATTACATTTGCTAACCATAGGATTATTGATGCTTACCACACCCTCCGATTCGCTTGAGGATGTCCGATACCAGAAGCCACTTTTTCAGGTTGTTACAAAGCCTGGAATCCAATATGCAGAGGTCGACGGCTATTGGAGCGCATTGGAGGGTAGCACATCCTCAGCAGAAATGTTTTTCCAAATGCGTCATGTTGCGGACGAGCAGCCTTTGAAGCTCCGTTTAGACCTGTATCTGCCCAAAGGCGACACGCTTGCACACCGTCCGTTAGTCATGCTGATACACGGCGGTGCATTTTATTTCGGCTCGCGGCAAGACCTCTCCATCACCCGATGGTGCCGCCATTTTGCATCTATGGGTTACGTGGCAGCTTCCATCGACTACAGACTGGGCTTTTTCCCTTCCATGAACAACATCGACCGCGCGGGCTATCGTGCCCTGCAAGATGCCCACGCCGCCCTACGCTTCCTTGTCGACAACCAAGAGCGCTATGGTATCGACACCTCAATGATGTTTGTAGGGGGCTGCAGCTCAGGAGGCATAACCGCACTCAATCTGGTTTATCTCAACAATGACAACCGGCCTCCCTCAACCCACGACCTCGGCCAGGTTGAAACCAGCGGCAACGACCTTACCAACCACTTCAGCATCAAAGGCATTGTGAATATGTGGGGAGCTCTGTTTGATACCTGTGCCATGAGGGGACATCACGAACCCATTTTAGCTTTTCATGGCGACGAAGACAAAGTCGTGCCTTACGACTACGACTATCCCTTCCAACAGATAGGTGACGCAAAAAATCTTTTGGTCAACAAAATGTACGGTTCATCCTGCATCGTTGACTATGCGCAGAAACATGGCCAACAAGCCACACTCTATACTTTTGAAGGTGCCGGACATTCCCCTCATAACAATCCTAATCCAAAAAAAGCCAATGAAATCTTCCATTTCATTCAAGACAAGATGACTGATTTTTTCTACCAAATCATACGACAAAAGAAACTGAAAGATAGTACCTCCCAAAACTGAACAATGACATCATGGAAAAGAAAGAACTGCGCACACTCATCAAGACACTGAAGAGACAACATACCAAGGAACAGCTATTTGAACAATCACAAAAGATATTGGTCAAATTGGAGCAACACCCCGATTTCGTAAACGCGCACAGCATCATGCTCTACAGTGCCCTTCCCGACGAGGTGCAGACCCAGGCTTTTCTTGAAAAATGGCATTTGAAGAAACAAATCATTCTGCCCACTGTGGTGGGCGACGACATCATCCCTGTCGAGTTTGGCAAGGATACCACCTTCGCAGTAGGCGACTTCAACATCCTTGAGCCGCAAAACGAGCCCTACACAGGCGGGTTCGACCTCATCGTCGTCCCAGGCGTGGCTTTCGACCGACAAGGCAATAGAATTGGCAGAGGAAAAGGCTATTACGACCGATTCCTCTGCCAACACCTTGATGTGAAACGCATCGGCATCTGCTTCGACTTCCAGCTAGTTGACGAAGTGCCTGCCGAGCCTTTCGACATCCGTATGGATGAAGTGATTACTCTATAATCATATCGAACGGCATACGAGCCTGAATACCAGTATTCTTCTGGAGATTCTCCAAGCCTTGCAGATAGTTGTAATAAACACCGAGTTTGCTACGCATGGCGGCATCCAGTTGATCAGAGTTAGAGCCACTGACGGATTCCATGACGCGAGTCATGAAGTCCTTTTGCTCAGGCATATCCACCACTTTGTAGTCGCTGCCCAAATTGGCTTTTTCAACAGCGTAGGCGATGGCATCCTCCATGTCTCCCAATTGGTCTACAAGACCTATACCGATGGCATCAGAACCTGCCCATACGCGGCCTTGCCCGATGCTGTCGACATAAGACTGCCGCAAGCCACGGCCCTCGGCCACACGCTTGGTGAATTTGTCGTAAGTGTCGACCACGCTCTCCTGCAATTTGGCATATTGAAACTCGGTGAGTGGTTCCGTTAAAGTACCAAAGTCAGCATTCGCATTGGTCTTGGCCACATCGAAGGTCAAGCCAACCTTGTTGTTCAGGAAGCCCTTCAGATTGGGGATGGTGCCAAACACACCGATGGAGCCCGTCAGCGTGGTGGGGTCAGCAAAGATATAGTCGGCTTTTGCCGATATCCAGTAACCGCCCGAAGCGGCATAGTTACCCATCGAGACGATGACCGGTTTCACTTCCTTGGTGAGGTCAAGTTCGCGACCGATGATGGCAGAGGCCACAGCACTGCCACCGGGAGAATTGACACGCAGCACCACAGCTTTCACCTCCTTATCCTCACGAGCCTTGCGGATAGTCTTGGAGAGATTTTCAGAATAGATATTCTCTTCGTTGCCCTTACCGTCGAAAATCTGACCCGAGGCATAGATGACCGCCACTTTGTTCTTGCTGGTGTTTTTCACGGAGTAGGACTTGGCATATTTCGCGTTGCTCACAGCATTGATGCTCTTGTTGCTGCCCGTCAAGCCTTTAAGTTCATCAAGCACTTGATCCTTGTAGTAGAGGTTGTCAACAAGGCCGTATTCCAGGGCTTTTTCGGCATCGAACATGGTTTCCAGATTATCGGCTATCTGGTTGAGTTGCTCCACGCTGATGTTGCGGCTTTCGCTGATACTGCCCAAAATCTGTCCCCAAACCGAGCCCAGCAACTTGTCCATCTGTTCATGGTTGGCTTCACTCATCTTGTCCAGGAAATAAGGCTCAACAGCGCTCTTGAAACGGTTGTTGGGGCCACGTACAATCTGCATTTCAATGTCGAGTTTTTCAAACAGGTTCTTGTAGAACATGATTTGAGAGGCCATACCGTGCAAGTCGAGCATACCTTCGGGATTGAGGATAATCTTGTCGGCAACGGAGGCCAAATAATAGGCACTTTGCGAATAGCCCTCGCTATAGCTGACGATAAACTTGCCTGATTCCTTAAACTCAAGGAGTTTGTTGCGAATCTCCTGTATAGTGGCTGTTGAGGTCGGGATGCTGCTCAAATCCATATAGATACCTTTAATATTGGCATCTGTCTTGGCATATTCGATATTGCCTAAGATGTCATTCAAGCCTGTCATATCCAGCGATTCCATGGTATTGAAATCTATGCCAGCAAAAGGATTATCGGTAGTGCGATCCGGGATGTCGTAATTCAATTTCATGTACAGCACCGAATTGGGCTTAACAGTAGCCGACGACTCTGTATCGGATTTTGAAAAGCTGTTTATCATGGCTGAAACCACGCCTACCTTAATGAAGAAATTGATTACCAACGCAATCAATGTGCCGAGAAAAGCGGCAAGTACTACTTTAGAGAATTTCATGATATGAGGATTTTAGATGTAAGATTCAAGAATTACAATTATGTTGCAAAAGTAAGATTTTATTTGTTTGGGTTTGTCGCAAAATGTTATTTTTGCAGAAAAATCCTGTTATGGAAAAATGTTATGTGCTCTTCGGATCGAATTTGGGCAATAAAGAGGCATTGTTTGAACAGGCTTGCGCCCTTATTAATAAAAGGTGTGGCCCTGTCTTGCAGGCCTCATCGGCTTACGAGTCAGAACCATGGGGCTTTGAGGCCGAAGAATGGTTTCTTAACCGCCTTATCGTGGTAGAGACTTCCCTCCAGCCCGATGAAATGATGCGTCAGTTGCTCGCCATCGAGTCAACACTTGGGCGCGTGCGTCGCCAGAACACACAGGGTTACACTTCACGTCCCGTCGACCTGGACATCCTGTATTATGGCGAACAGATTGTGAGTACTGATTGGGTCATCGTGCCCCATCCCCGCCTGCATTTGCGCCGTTTCGCCCTGTTGCCGCTCTGCGAGCTGATACCCAATTTCATGCATCCCGTCCTCGGCTTGACGCAAGCCGAGCTATTGAAACGATGCAACGACCCTCTCATCGTGAGGAAGATAGATAACAAGGAATTAAAAACAGTATGATTTACAACTATATAGCCATAGAAGGTACCCTTGGAGCTGGCAAGACCACACTGGCCTCACGTATCGCCAACGACTTCAACGGCAAACTCGTCCTTGAAGAATTTGAAGCCGACAAGAACCCCTTTCTGCCTAAGTTCTATAAGGAACCCGGCAAGTACTCGTTTCAGGTGGAGATGACATTTTTGGCTTTGCGCTATCAGCAGTTGAAGGACAAGCTCGGTGCCTTGGACCTCTTCCACGATTTCATCATCTCAGACTATTATGTCGCAAAGTCGCTAATCTTCTCGCGCAACAACTTGCAGGAAGACGAATATCAGCTATTCTCACGCTTCTTCAACATCATCTTCTCCGATATGCCCAAGCCAGAACTATTGGTGTATCTCTATTCCGATGTCGACCGCTTGCAACGCAATATCCGCAAGCGTGGGCGCAGCTACGAACAGGAAATCAGCGACGAGTATTTGGACAACATACAGCAGGGCTATCTTGATTTCTTGCGCCAGCAACAAGACACGATGCGCATTCTCATTTTGGACACCAATCGCCTTGACTTCGTGGCCAATGCTTCAGACTACCGTAAAATCATCGATGCCATCAACCAGCCATATGAAATAGGAATACACCGAATAGCCTTGTAAAACAAACAAAGAAAGCCGCTCGATTGAGCGGCTTTCTTTGTTTTGAGGATGGATCATTACTTCTTGACAACCTTCATCACTCTCTCTTGGACGGTTTCCTTGGTGTAAACCTCAGCACGACGGAGTTGAGGCAGGATGTCCTTCTCGAGTTGCGGATAGATGTCGCACATCTCACGGATGGTGCGCTCTTTGTTGCTTGAGCTGTTGACGTTGTTCACGATGGCATCCTTATCCTTCAAGTCGGAGTTGCGAACCAGTTCAACAAACTTGTTCCAGTCAGGACCGCAGCCTCTGCCGTTGAAGTTAACAGCAGTCTTCTTGGCGAGCTTCGTCATTTGATTCTCAGCGGCATTAGCACGGTTGCTTGACAGTTCGTTGTTGTGGCCGTCTTCACCTTCAGGTGATGCCCAAGCCTTGATGATGAAGTTGGTTTCACCATTCTTCAGGAGTTCAGCAAAAGCAGCGTCAGCTTCCTTGTTGAGTTTTCTTCTGTCGTTGATGTTGTACTTATCCTTGTTGAAGAAATAGGTGAGCTTCAGGACTTCGATTTCCTTAGGCTGATTTTCCCAAATCGTGTCATATTCAGGAGCTTCCTTCATCATAGCGAGCACGCCGTCGGCAAGCTTTTCAGTAGCGCCTTTAGTGAAGTACACGTTCTTCACGATTTCATCCTGAGTAGGATAGATTGTGCCGTCGTAAACGTAGAACATCGGGTCGCCCATCAGTTCGCTGTTTTCCATTTCAGGCTGATAAGGCATGCAGTAGTGCTTGGTGAACTCACCGCCTTCTTTGTAGTTGACGCGGAAGTCGCCTTCGCCCTTGACCTTTTCACCCACGAAAGTGATAGGATCGATGGTGATTTGGCCACCATTGTAGGCGAGATAGGGCTGGAGGTTCATGACAGCTTGCTTCTCGAAGTATTCGGTGGGGATGGTGACGATGACATCGAAGCAGACGTTGCCGTTTTCGTCTTCCTTCAGCGGGTCAGGATTGACGCGATAGGTGATCTTCTTCGACTCGCGAGCCATCTTCTCAATGTCGCAAGGATTGTTGAACTTGTAGCGCAGACCGAGGTTCAGCTGGCTGTACATATCCATATCGTTGATGACGTGCTTGTCTTCATCAACCTTAATTTTGGCCACCTGGTCAAGCTTATCAGTACCCGTGAATTTGTAGGTATAGTCGAGGAAGAGGTCGAACTTAGGAGCAATGTTGAAGTTAATCTCCATACCAGCGGGGACGAAGAAGCTGAATTTTTCGAATTTTTGAGCTTCAGACAGAAGTTCTGCAGGTTGGTCATCTTGGTTAAGCTGGTAAACAGGACCGGCAGCGAAGCAGATGCCACCAATACCAATGTGAGGAATCAAGTTGAAAACTCTTCTCGGGTTATAATTGAAGATGTTGAACAGGTTGAAAGTAAAGTTCACTTCACCTTCAAGATACTTGGTCTTATCAAAGCTAAGGTTGTAAAGGACATTGCTCTCTTCTCCATTCAAGACAAGGGCTTGGGGGTGTTTGTGGCCTGAAAGGAGACCATAGCCACCTTTGAAATTAAAACCAACAACTTTGCCGAATTGGTAACCAAAGCCAAGATGGGCATTCCAATTCTTCAGAGCAACTTGCTTGTAATGGTTGAAATCATTGAACACCCAGCCACGATAGTTGGCCAAGTCACCGTGGTTGATGGAGAGACCTCCGTCAGCCTGGATGTACCAATACTTCTCAGCTGGTCTTGATTTCTTTTTGCCTTCCTTTTCCTGAGCCATCATGCTCAACGGAAGGACAGCCATGATGACGAACATCACGAGCTTTGCAAACGTCAAATTTTTCTTCATAATGATAATGTTTAGGTTTAGTAGATTATTTTAATTAGTTGATTTTTATTTAATTACAATTACAAGCCTTTAAGCCATCGTTTTTTATTCGACTTCTATTTAGCGGACAAAAATAGGAAATATTTTGATTGTCAACGCAAAAAAGCGTTTTTTTTCTCTTTTTTTTCATATTTTTTCTACAAACAGACAATTTTTCGGCTCATTGTTGTGCTATTCGTAGGTGCTTAAAGGCTTCCCACATGACGATACCTGCGCAAACCGACACGTTAAGCGAGTGTTTTGTGCCTTCTTGGGGCAATTCAACGGCACCATCGCAATAAGGCAAGGCCTCTTCGCTGACACCTTCCACCTCGTTGCCCATCACATAGGCGGTATGCGGAACAAATTCAAACGCCTGCAAAGGAACGCTGCCTTCAACTTGCTCAACGGCGAAAATCCTGTATTTTTCGGCTTTCAATGCTTGGCAGGCCGCCTCAGTGGTCTCAAAGTAACGCCATCTCACGGTCTCGTCGGCTCCCAAGGCGGTCTTGTGGATTTCACGATGAGGCGGACAAGCCGTGATGCCACACAGATACAAGGCCTCGATGCGGAAGGCATCGGCAGTACGGAAAAAGGCACCCACGTTGCTCAACGAGCGGATATTGTCTAATATTATTATAATAGGTGTCTTTTCGACCCTTTCATACTCTTCCTTGCTTATGCGGTTCAATTCATCTGTGCTCAGTTTACGCATGATTTCTAATTTGTCGGCAAAATAAAGGAATTTTTCGTAATTTTGTACCCTCCAAACCGCACTTTTATGGCAGAAAAAGCAACCGAAACCCCTTTGATGAAGCAGTATTTCTCCTTCAAGGCGAAATACCCCGACGCCATGCTGCTCTTCCGCGTGGGCGACTTTTATGAGACCTATGGTGAAGATGCTGTGAAATCATCCAAAATCCTGGGCATTGTCCTGACCAAGCGTTCGAGTGCCAATGCCGATTCGATTGAATTGGCCGGTTTCCCGCACCACGCTTTGGATTCTTATTTGCCCAAGCTGGTGCGTGCCGGGCTGAAAGTGGCGGTCTGCGAGCAACTGGAAGACCCCAAACTGGCCAAAAAGCTGGTGAAACGCGGTGTGGTGGAACTGGTCACCCCTGGCGTGACCTACAACGACAATGTGCTGGAACAGAAAGAGAATAACTTCCTCGCTTCGGTGCATCTTGAGAAAGAGACTTCGGGCATTGCCTTCCTGGATGTCTCGACGGGCGAGTTCTATCTGACACAGGGCAGCAACGATTATATCGACAAACTGTTGCAGAGTTTCAACCCGTCTGAAGTGTTGGTGCAGCGCAACAAACGCAAGGAGTTCATCGACCTGTTCAGCGGGAAATACTACCTCACTGTCTTCGACGACTGGGTCTTCACCAACGACTACGCCAACGAGGTGCTCAACAAGCATTTCAACACGGTTTCGCTGAAAGGTTTTGGTGTTGACGATTTCCCGAAAGGCATTGTGGCAGCTGGCGCAGCGATACATTATTTAATCGAGACACAACACGATAAAATCAGCCATATCACTTCTCTGTCGCGCATCGACCAAGGGCAATATGTGTGGCTCGACAAGTTCACCATCCGCAACTTGGAGTTGCTGCACACTTCCAACGTGAACGCCAAGACCCTGATTGACGTCATCGACAAGACCGTCTCCCCCATGGGTGCCCGCCTGATGCGCCGCTGGCTGAGCCTGCCGCTGAAGAGCAAGGAACAAATCGAAGCGCGTTATGAAGTGGTGCAATTCTTCACCGAACACCGCGACCTGATTGGCAAGTTCCAGGAAGCCGTGCGACAAGTCGGAGATTTGGAACGCCTCATCTCGAAGGTGTCGTTGTCAAGAGTGAACCCGAGGGAATTACTGCAAGTGGGCCGCGCTTTAGACCAGATTGAATTCCTGAAGACAGCCTGCGAGGAGAGCGGGCATCCCTCTTTGCAGAAATATGCTGAGCAACTCAACCCCTGCGTCTCCATCCGCGAACGGATTAAGAAAACTCTCAATCCCGAAGCCCCGGCTCTGCTCTCCAAAGGAAACTACATTGCCGATGGTGTGGATGCCGAGCTGGACGACCTGCGCAATTTGTCACGCTCAGGTAAAGAATACCTTATGGGCATACAACGCCGCGAGATGGAACTGACGGGTATTTCCTCACTAAAAGTAGGCTACAACAACGTATTCGGTTATTATCTCGAAGTAACTAATTCTCATAAAGATAAGGTACCGGCAGAATGGATCCGCAAACAGACCCTCACCAATGCTGAAAGATACATCACCGAGGAACTGAAGCAATATGAGCAGAAAATCCTTGGCGCAGAGGAGAAAATCAGCATCATCGAGCAAAGGGTTTACAATGAACTCGTTACCGCCGTGACGGAGTTCGTGGAACCGATTCAGGTGGATGCTTCACTGGTGGCCCGCATCGACTGCTTGGCGAGTTTTGCCGACACCTCATTGAAATACAACTATGTGCGCCCTTCCATTGACGATTCGTTTGTCCTCGACATCAAGGAAGGCCGCCACCCTGTCATCGAACAGATGATGCCTGTGGGCGAGAGCTATATTGCCAACGACGTTTACCTCGACCGCGACAAGCAGCAAATCATCATCATTACCGGTCCGAACATGTCGGGTAAGTCAGCCTTGCTGCGCCAAACCGCCTTGGTTGTGCTGATGGCCCAGATGGGTTGTTTCGTTCCGGCGGCTTCAGCGCGTATCGGATTGGTTGACAAGATTTTCACCCGCGTGGGTGCCTCCGACAACATCTCTTCGGGCGAATCAACTTTCATGGTGGAGATGAACGAGACGGCGAGCATCTTGAATAATGTGTCGTCCCGAAGTCTCGTGTTACTCGACGAAATCGGGCGCGGCACCAGCACCTACGACGGCATCAGCATCGCTTGGGCCATCACCGAGTTCCTCCACGACCATCCCGTGAGTCGCGCCAAGGTGATGTTTGCCACGCACTACCACGAACTGAACGAGATGGAGGACTCCTTCGCCCGCATCAAGAACTATCATGTTTCTGTGAAGGAAGTCGGCAACAAGGTGGTGTTTTTGCGAAAGCTGAAACGTGGTGGCAGTGCCCACAGTTTCGGTATCCACGTGGCCGAGATGGCGGGAATGCCGCGCAAGGTCATTGAACGCGCCACTGCCTTGCTCAGCGTGTTGGAGAAGTCGCACACCAGCGAGGAGGTTGAAAAAGCCGCCTCCAAGAAACAAGACGATGGTATGCAATTAAGCTTTATCCAGTTGGACGACCCATTGCTTTTGCAGATTAAGGAGGACATTCTTAATACCAACATTGACACTTTGACCCCTGTCGAGGCTTTGATGAAGTTGAATGAGATTAAGAAGTTGCTGAATCATTGATTGACTTTGTCGTCGCTTCGCGTCACTACGAGAAACGAAGCGTTACTGACAACATCTTTCATATCTATCTTATAATCAAGAAAAAACAAAAAAAACGAGTATTTTTTTCAAAAAATGTTTGCAGTATTGAAAAAAGTTGTACTTTTGCACCGCAATTCGCAAGCGGAAACCTTGAGCGAAAGTGATAAGGTTCCCGATTTGCAAGCAAAGCGGAAATAGCTCAGTTGGTAGAGCACGACCTTGCCAAGGTCGGGGTCGCGAGTT
>JAILDR010000129.1 GCA_024689285.1 Bacteroidales bacterium
GGAAGCTATCAAGGAATTCATCCCTAACTTTGAGCATGAAGAGAAGGGAAAGAATTTGGACCAGAAGATGTAGGTTGGATTACAGTCTATGAAAGCAGTTTTGAAAGGTGTATGGCAGTTTTGTAGGTATTTGTTTTGGCCGCAATGGAGATAATAGAAAAATAGCGAGACTGCTGAATGGCAATCTCGCTGTTGGCGGGGTTGAGGGGAATCGAACCCCTCCCGGCAGTAGTGGACAATAGCTCTTGTATTATTCCGTTCCAAATCGGGTTGCCCCCATTAAACCGGCTGACCACAGACCCACGATGTTTAGAACAGGTTTTGAATTGATTTTTGTTTCCATACTATATCCTCCTAAGTTGTTTTTTAAAAAAGTTATACAAGCCATAGCTCCAAGAGCCAAGTGGAAAAAAGTTGGGACAGGAAATCCTATCAAAACAGAAATAAAACAAAGAACTATGTCCAATATCTTGACGGTGCAAAAATACTGAATTATTTTGAAATCGTAAAGTTTTAGGTTCAAAGATTATTCTTTGATTTATAATATTCACGGCACTATGACAAATAAAGATGTGATATTCAGAATTATACCAGAATGCGAATATGCCGATCCTAATACCTTTTGCTATTTCGGTTGGGAGGGCAAAGGTGCGTTTGCTTTTTGGAAATATGCAACGGCATATTACGATAGTGCTGAGATATTGTTTGAAAAATTCAAGGCATCAGCAGGTCACAACGATGTATTGGATGGCACAGGTTTAACAATGTGTTTCCTCTACCGCCATTTTGTTGAATTGACCATAAAACACCTTTACGTTAAGTTTGTTTGTACAAGCGATACGGATTATAAAGAGTTCCTCGAAAAGGGGCATGACTTATATGAGTTGTGGCACGCCACAAAGCCAAAACTGAAGGAACTGAAAGACCGTGTTGGCTCGTCGGTTGACATTGGAGTGCTGGAACATTACATCATGGAGTTCGACCGTTTTGACAAGAATTCAATGATGATGCGTTACCCCATTGACAAGAAACTTAATCCAACGCATACTTCCACAAGGCTTGACATCTTTAATCTTCACGATAGGGTGAATGAATTGTATTGGGCGTTTTGTGCCATTGCCAACGATTTGGACGGACAGTTGTTTGACGAAGTTGAGCAAGACAAGGTGGATGCGTTTTTGAAGCGATATGAAGAGCTGCGTCCAAGGATACAGTGGCTGATTGAGGCAATGAAGCCCTTCGCTGAGAAAGAGAACACGGAAATTAAGTTTACGAGTTTCTCAGACCTCGGGGCTAATATTGAAGATGGCATGAAGCAAATGCAGATGATGGAGAAATGTACCGATGATGAGTTAATAATGTTGGACACGTTGTACTATACGGGTCGTTACATTTTAAACCGACAGTTACGGCTTCCCAAGAATCCCCACGAGGCAAGGATTGATGCCGTGAAACAGTGCATTATCAACATGGAGTACGATGGGCTTTCATTTGGTAAGCCCAAAAACTCCGAAGTGATGATATGCCAAATGATGGCTTCATCAATCATAAGGAACGTAACGGCAACAGTAAAGGTGATAGACTGGGATAAGTAAAGTATTACATTCGATTTAGAACAAGAAATAAATATTAACTATGCAGAAGATTGACCTAAATAACAAAACTATTTTGGTGACTGGTCATGCCGGCTTCATCGGCAGCAATCTGGTGAACAGGCTCTTCTCGGAAATGAAGAGCGGCACCATAGTGGGAGTGGATAACCTGAACAACTACTATGATCCAACGTTGAAAACCTATCGCCTTGATGAGTTGGATAAGGCGAAGCCTAGTGGAATCAACTACATTTCCGTAAGAGGCGACATTGCTGATAAGGAACTTATCGATAAGCTGTTCGCTGAGCACAAGTTTGACATCGTGGTGAACCTTGCAGCTCAGGCTGGCGTGCGCTACTCAATTGAGAATCCTGATGCTTACATCCAGAGCAATATCATAGGCTTTTACAACATTCTGGAGGCTTGTAGGCACAATCCTGTGGAGCACCTCGTTTATGCCTCGTCAAGTTCTGTCTATGGCGGCAACAAGAAGGTGCCGTTTGCGGTGGAGGACAGGGTGGACAACCCCGTGTCGCTCTATGCCGCAACGAAGAAGAGTAATGAGCTGTTTGCCCATTGCTACTCGAAGCTTTACAACATCCCCAGCACGGGCCTGAGGTTCTTCACCGTGTATGGCCCTGCCGGAAGGCCCGATATGGCCTACTTTGGCTTCACCAACAAGCTGCTGCGTGGCGAGACAATCCAAATCTACAACTACGGCAACTGCCGCCGCGACTTCACCTACGTGGATGACATCGTGGAAGGCATCGTGCGGGTGATGGCAGCCCCTCCTGCCTCTCCTAAATCCTCTCCTAAAGGAGAGGACTTC
>JAILDR010000136.1 GCA_024689285.1 Bacteroidales bacterium
GAGGCCGTAGAACTTGGCTTCGAACGTGCCCTTCGGCAGGATGGAGATTTCCTTACCGACCTTGAGTGAACGGTGCGTGACATCGTCCTTGATACCCACGGTGAACTGGTTCATCGGTTTCTCGGAAGCGAGGTTCTTGTAGACGGCGAGGATTTGAGCCGGCGTGGTGTCCTTTGAGGACAGACCATAACGGCCTCCGATAATCATCGGCTTGCTGGCAGCCGGGATGTCCTTGCAGTTGGCGAAGGCTTCGACAACATCCAGATACAGCGGGTCGCCATTGGCGCCAGGCTCCTTTGTACGGTCAAGGACGCAGATGCGCTTCACCGTTTCGGGAATGACTTCGCCGAGATACTTCACGCTGAAGGGACGATAGAGGTGAACGGTGACGAGACCGAGCTTCTTGCCAGCCTTGTTCTCCTTGTCGATGACGGTCTTGATGACGTCGTTGATGGAGCCCATGGCGATGATGATGTCTGTGGCATCGGGAGCACCGTAGTAGACGAACGGAGCATATTGACGGCCGGTGATGCGGCTCATCTGCTTCATGTACTTGGCCACGATGTCGGGCAGAGCGTCGTAGTACTTGTTCTGCAACTCACGGGTCTGGAAGTAGATGTCAGGGTTCTGGGCAGTACCACGAGTTACGGGGTGCTCAGGATTGAGGGCGCGTTCGCGGTATTCCTTCAAGGCCTTGTAGTTGACAAGCTTGCGGAGTTTCTCCATGTCGGCAGCTTCCACCTTCTGGATTTCGTGAGAGGTACGGAAGCCGTCGAAGAAGTGCACGAAAGGCACGCGGCCTTCGATGGCGGCGAGGTGTGCCACAGGGGCAAGGTCCATGATTTCCTGGACGCTGCTGGTGGCCAGCATGGCGAAGCCCGTCTGACGGCATGACATCACGTCGGCGTGGTCACCGAAGATGGACAGGGCTTGGGCGGCGAGAGCGCGGGCCGAGACGTGGAACACGCCCGGGAGCAACTCACCAGCGATTTTGTACATATTGGGAATCATCAGCAAGAGACCTTGCGAGGCGGTGTAGGTAGTGGTGAGGGCACCAGCCTGCAGTGAGCCGTGCACAGCACCGGCGGCACCGGCTTCGGATTGCATCTCGACGACCTTAACAGTCTCGCCAAAGAGGTTCTTCTGACCTTTGGCAGCCCATTCATCGATATACTCAGCCATCGGCGACGACGGAGTGATAGGATAAATGGCGGCCACTTCACTGAACATGTAAGCAACATGGGCCGCAGCTTGGTTACCATCGCATGTCAAAAATTTCTTTTCTGCCATTTCTTAATGTTTTAGTATTTAATGAATTACGAAATATTAACAGTTTTAATTCCACTTTTACGGAATTGGCCGCAAAATTAGACATTCCAAGCAAAAAAAACAACCTTATATAAAAAAAGATTTTTTTGGCGAAAAAAAAAACACTTTTTTTAATGGCTATTGAAATAATTTGTACTTTTGCGCGCTCAAACAGAGAAATCAACAACAAACAACAACATTAAACCAATTAAAAATGAAGAAGTTATTCTTAACTTTAGGTTTGGCCAGCCTTTTTATGGTCGCCTGCAACAACACTCCTAAACAAGCCGAACAACCCGCTGAACCGGTTGAGGAGCAAAAGACCGAGGTGGTCGAGGAGAAACATGAATGCCCCATGAGTCAACTCAAGGCCGAGTATGCCAACTGGGAAAACATGACTGACGAAGCCAAGGCCGAACTGAACAAGAAGGCCTGCGAACTGTTCGCACAAATGGACGCCAAGAAGGCCGAGTGCGACACCACCGGTGAGCAAGTCTGCAAGGAAATGGCCGAAATGACCGAAGAGCAAAAGGCCGAATGCGAAAAGAAGTGTGCCGAAATGAAGGCCGCTTGGGAAAACTTCGCCAACCTCAGCGTTGACGAGCAGAAAGACCTCGTCATGCAACGCCTCGGCTGCTGCGAAGGCGAAAAGGGCTGCTGCAAAGGCGAAGGCGAAAACCATCAGTGCCAACACGACGCCCAATAAGCATCCACTCAAAACCACAACAGAAAAGAGGGCTGAAAAGTCCTCTTTTTTTTATTTTCGGAAACAAATCCAAAGCAAATAATTTATGCAGATTTGCGTCCGATTTGTTTCCCTAAACCTTTTTTTTCGTACTTTTGCGGTTTAATCCAATTTATGCCCAAATGTACGCCTATATCACTGGTAAAATAGCTGAAAAGTCGCCCACTTATGTTGTTCTTGACAATCACGGCATCGGCTATCTTATCAACATCACGCTCAACACCTACACCGCCATTGGCGAGAAGGAAGAGGTCAGTCTGTTCACTCACGAGCAAATTCTGGAAGACGCCCACCACATCTTCGGCTTCTTCACTGCCAAAGAGCGTGACCTGTTTGAATTGCTCATCTCAGTATCGGGCGTGGGCTGCAACACAGCACGACTCATCCTCAGTTCACTGACGGTCAACGAATTGAGCAATGCCATTACCAACGACGAAGTGAAGACTATTCAATCCGTGAAAGGTATTGGCTTAAAGACGGCCCAGCGTATCGTCATCGACTTGAAAGACAAACTGAAGAAAAACGATTTCCCGACGGAAATTTTCGCCACGCCAAACAATACAATCAAAACCGAAGCGTTATCAGCATTGACGATATTGGGCTTCAGCAAGACGGCTGTCGACAAGACCCTCGACAAACTCTTCAAGCAGATGCCCGATGCCTCCGTCGAGACCCTTATCAAAGAAGCACTCAAAGTACTGTAATACAATATATAACATTGAAGAATCTGATGAAACGACATACCTTCCTCATCTTTTTCGCCTTGCTCGCAGCCTTGCCACTTTCGCGATTGACGGCTGCCGAGCTTTCTCATTTTCCCCTGCCCTACGCCTATGTTGCCTTCCCTGTAGAGCCCGACACAAACAAAGTCATCTACCCCATCCCCGTCAACACCGGCAATCCCATCGAGGACCTCAACAACCATTCGCCACTTTATCTCAACGACCCCAGCAACTACCAAACAGAAATCATCTACGACCCGGTGACGCGCCAATACACCTTCAAGCGCCGCATCGGTGACTTCTACTATGACACCCCCACCACCCTCACTGAGAACGAATACTTTGAGTATCAGAACAAAAAAGGAATACAGCAATATTGGAAGGAACGCCGCAGCCAAAACTCCCGTTCCACTACCGACGGCAACTCCATCATCCCACCCATGTTTATAGGAGGCAAAGCCTTCGAGACCATCTTCGGCAGCAACACCGTCGACATCCGCCCACAAGGCTCCGTCGACCTGACCTTCGGCTACAAAGGCACCTACCGCGACGACCCCTCGCGCAGCGAGCAATGGAAAAGGCACAGTGATTTCGTCATGGATATGGACATCCAAATGAATGTGATAGCCAAAATCGGCGACAAAATCAACTTCAATATCAACAAGAACACAAAGGCAACCTTCAACTACCAGGACAAGCTTGATTTGAAATACCAGGGCAAAGAAGACGAAATCATCCAGCTCCTTGAAGCCGGCAATGTCAGCTTCCCGCTCAACAGCACCCTCATCACAGGTACGCAACAACTTTTCGGAGTCAAAACCAAGCTGAAATTTGGCAAGACCACTATTTCGGGTATCGTGTCGTATCAGGAAAGCGAATCACAGAACATCACCGTGCAAGGAGGCGCACAAACCAACGAATTCGAACTGAGCTGCTTGGATTATGAAGAAAACCGCCACTTCTTCCTTAGCCAATACTTCCGTGACCATTATGAGGAAGCCCTCTCCACATTGCCCACCGTCTCTTCTGGCATCAACATCACAAAGATTGAAGTGTGGATTACCAATACCAACACCACCACGCAAAACACGCGTAACATCCTTGCCCTGACCGACTTGGCAGAAGGCAAGGACGAGTGGATCTACAACAAGGAAATCACACCCGCCAACGGCAGCAATGTGTGTCCGCGCAATGCTGCCAACGACTTGGTTGCCCGAATGGACACCACGCAAGTCCGCAACATCAGCAACGTGTCCAACTACATGAGCAACGACCCCATGCGCCTCGGCAAGACAGGCTATATGGTCGCAGGTCGCGATTTCGAGAAGGTTGAAAACGCTCGCCGACTGAACACTTCGGAGTTTTCCGTCAACTCAAAACTGGGTTTCATCTCACTTAATGTGACCCTCAATTCCAACCAAACCCTCGCCGTAGCCTATCAATACACCATCGTAGGCTCCGATGAAGTCTATCAAGTCGGTGAATTCTCCGACCAAGGCATCAACGCCCCCAACGTCTTAGTCACCAAACTCCTGCGCGGCACCACTGTCAACACCAAGATGCCCATCTGGAACCTGATGATGAAGAACATCTACAACTTCAGGGCTTACCAAGTCGGCTCAAACGACTTTATGATGTACATCTTCTACAATGGAGGCACCAACAGCACCCCAGTAGGTTACTTCTCCGAAGGCGAGAAAAAATACCAGCCATTGCTCCACTTGATGGGCTTGGACAACCTGACCACACAAGGCAACCCTGCCCCAGGCGGCGATGGCATGTTCGACTTCCTTGACCACGCCACCACGCAAGGCGGCACCATCAACTCGGCCAACGGACGCATCTTCTTCCCTGTTTTGGAGCCGTTCGGCAAGCATATCCGCACCAAAATTTTCCCCAACGAACCTGACCTCGCCGAAAAATACGCCTTCGACTCACTCTACACCATGACGAAGACCTCGGCCGAACAATATTCCGAGAAAAACAAATTCACGCTGAAGGGCTTCTATTCGTCACAGTCGGGTAGCGAAATCAACCTCAACGCCATGAACGTGGCACAAGGCTCTGTGACGGTAACGGCAGGCGGCACCCAACTTGTAGAAAACGTTGACTACACCGTCGACTACACCCTCGGTCGAGTCACCATCATCAACGAAGGCATCCTCAGCAGCGGCACGCCCATCAATATCTCGTTGGAGTCCAACTCGACCTTCAGCGCCATGAAGAAAACCTTCCTGGGTGCTCGTGTCGAGCATGAGTTCAATCCTGACTTCCGTTTGGGTGGGACGATACTCTATCTGGGCGAGCGTTCATATACGCAGAAAATCCACTATGGCGAGGAAGCCATCGCCAACACCATCTACGGTGCCGATATCAGTTATCACACCGATGCCCGTTGGCTGACCAGTTTCATCAACGCGCTACCAGGCATCAGCACCAAGGCTCCGTCGCGTATCAATGTGGATGCCGAGTTTGCCCGATTCATCCCAGGTCTCTCCAAGTCGGCCAGTGAGAAAAACACCTCTTACATCGATGACTTTGAGGGAGCCAAGTCGACCATCGACCTGCGCCTGCCCACCTTATGGAACTTGGCCAGTACCCCGCAGAACCAAACCGACCTCTTCCCCGAAGCTGCCGCCAACACCGGCCTCGACTACGGCAAGAACCGCGCAAAACTGGCTTGGTACGTCATCGACAACTCCATCTTCTACGACCGTTATTACAACCAGCGGCCGAGAAACATCACCACTGATGAACTGTCGAAAAACAGTGTCCGTCAAGTGCTGATGACCGAGCTCTATCCTACCATGGACATTGAGACAGGTACACAGACCAACATGAGCGTCCTCAACCTGTCGTACTACCCTTCAGAACGCGGACCTTACAACTATGATGTGGACCCGACCCAATACAGTTACGGTATCAACGCCGATGGCAACCTCAATAACCCACAAAGCCGTTGGGGCGGTATCATGCGCAAAATGGAGACCACCGACTTTGAGGCCACCAACATTGAATACCTTGAGTTTTGGCTGATGGACCCCTTCTCTGAGGAAGCCTACCAAAACAACCCTGGAAAACTCTACATCAACTTCGGTGACATCTCCGAAGATATCCTCCGCGACGGCCGCAAATTCTACGAAAACGGCATGCCCACTTCGGATGTTGTCGAAAACGTCGACACCACCATCTGGGGACGTGTACCTACACTGCAAGACCTTGTGGGCACGTTCAGCAATGTATCATCAGCACGACCGTACCAAGATATTGGCTACGACGGCTTGCGTGATGTTGACGAACGCAGTTTCTTCGAAAACAACTACCTTGAAGTCATCAAGAGCCGCTACGGCGAAAGCTCAACAGCCTATACCAACGCCTACAATGACCCCTCTGCCGACAACTACCACTATTTCCGCTCAACGGAATGGGACCAGTCGGACGATGAAAAATATAGCAGCGTCCTGTACCGCTACAAGCAATACAACGGTCCGGAAGGCAACTCGCCCTCCGACCAACAGCAGAGCACGGAGACCTACACCTCCAGCAACTCGACCATGCCCAACAAAGAAGACATCAACAACGACAACACCTTGAGCGAGTCGGAGCGTTACTACCAATACGTCATCGAACTCGACCCTGCCAAGATGATTGTGGGGCGCAACCACATCGCAGATGTCTTAGAATCAACCAATGTCGCTCTGCCCAATGGCGAAATCGGAGGTGTTACCTGGTACCAGTTCCGCATTCCCATCCGCCAACCTGACAAGGTGATCGGTCATATCGACGACTTTTCGTCCATCCGCTTCATGCGTATGTTCCTCACCGGATTCGAAAAGCCCATCGTATTACGTTTCGCTACATTGGACCTCGTCAAAGGCGAATGGCGTACATACACACAGAACATTCAAGCTCCGGGCGAGTACCAGCCTAACGACAACTGCAACGCAACCACTTTCGACATCTCCGCTGTCAGCATCGACGAAAACAGCCGCCGCGAGCCTGTCCCATACGTCATCCCGCCTGGCATCCAGCAGGAAGTGATGGTCGGTACGGTGCAAACTACCCGCATCAACGAGCAGTCGCTACAGATGACTGTCCAGAACCTCGTCGACGGTGACGGACGCGCCATCTATAAGACCACCGGCTTCGACCTGAGACAATACAAATACCTGAAGATGTTCGTCCACGCCGAGGCTGCCCACGAAGAAGACCCCTTGGAAGACCAAGATCTCACCGTTTTTATGCGTATCGGTACCGACTTCACTGAAAACTATTATGAATACGAGGTGCCCCTGAAGGTGACGACATGGGGCACACCATACACCAACAAAGAGGCTATCTGGCCCGAAATCAACAACCTCAACATCCGATTGGAAGACTTCGTTGAAGTCAAGCAGCGCCGCAACGAGGCCATGACTGTACCCAACAGCAACGTGCGACTCAATTACATCTATTCCGAGAAGGTGCTGAAAGGCGAGGTGGAAGGCAAGAAGTATTACCACACCCTCAAGGTAATCGGTAACCCGAGCATCAGCGACGTGGAAACCATGATGATTGGTATACGCAACCCGCGTCGACAAAACCTCGCCAGCGAGGACGATGGACAGGCAAAGAGTGCCGTCGTGTGGGTCAATGAATTGAGACTTACTGACCTGAGCAGCAAAGGCGGTGTGGCGGCAATCGGTCGCTTGGAGGCTACCCTTGCCGACTTGGGCCGTATGACCGTGGCAGGATCCTATAGCTCAGCAGGCTTCGGTGCCTTGGACAGCGACATCGGCAACAACACCTTCGAGGCCAATTCGGCCTTCAGTGTATCGACCGATTTGGAGTTGGGCAAGTTCCTGGAAGGCACAGGCCTCAAGATTCCCATGCACTTTGACTATGGCCAGAACACCATCACGCCGCTCTACAACCCCTACGCCCCCGACGTGAAACTGAAAGATGCCCTCGATGCCCTCAACACCAACGAAGAACGTGCCGAGCTCACCTCCAAAATACACGACTACACACGCTACACGAATATCAATTTCATGAACGTCCGCAAGGAGCGTGTACAAAAAAAGCGCAAGGACGATGAAAACGAAGGAAACGAAAAGCCCAAGGACAATCCACGCGACCCGAACCGTTCCCTCGGCAACGGACGTAACAACATGCCCAAGGTACATTTCTACGACTTGGAAAACTTCAACCTCTCGTTCAGTTACAGCGACACCTATCAAGAGAACCCCGACATCAGCTACTACAACATCAAGTCATATCGCGGCGGCTTGGGCTACAACTATGTGGGCAATCCGAAGAATGTGACGCCTTTTGCCAAAGCCAAATGGGCTTCAAAACCCGCCTTACAAATCATCAAGGATATTAACTTCTACTACGCCCCCAAGAGCTTCACCTTCAACACCGAAATGTATCGGCTCTTCTCGGAACGTGAGATGCGCAACAAGAGTGGCGGCGACATCATCATCACGCCGTCTTTCTCTAAACAATGGGACTGGACCCGAAACTACCAATTCCGTTACGACCTCACCAAGGCCCTCACCTTCGAGTATTCAGCGCAGGCTCAGGCTTTCATCTACGAACCCGCAGGCTACGTGGACCGCAACAAAGACCCAGAAAAATGGAAACTCTACCAGGACACCATCAAAAGCGAACTGCTTAAGTTTGGCTCCATGTCGCGCTTCCAACAGAACGTAAACGCCAGCTACACCTTACCTATTAATAAGATACCCATCCTAAACTGGATCAATGCAAGCGCTACCTACCAAGGCACCTACTACTGGACTGCCTCGGCTCTCTCGATGCAAGACCGTTTGGGTAACACCATCGAGAACTCCAACAACATCCAGGGTAACGCCACACTCGACTTCACCAAACTTTACAACAAGGTACCCTACCTGAAAAACCTCAATTCAAACCAAAAACGCAACAACAACGGACGTAATAACAACAACCGTGGCGGCGACAAGGAAAAAGGCAACAAAGATGGTGAGGACCCGCCTTCAGACTCCACAAAGACCAAGGCCAAAGTCAATTACGGCAAAATCATCTTGGACAACAGCCTACGCATCCTTACCATGGTCAAGAAGGTGTCGGGCACGTATTCCCTGGTCAATGGGCAGACCATGCCAGGCTTTATGCGCAGACCCAACTACATCGGTTTGAGTACCGTTGATGGTGCACCAGGTCTTGGATTCGTTCTCGGCAGCAGCTTCGGCGAAGATGCCAATATCTACAACAAAGCTGTCGCCCATAGCCAAGGCGACAACGGATGGCTCACCCGCGACTCCATTATCGCCGACCCCTATCTGCGCCGCAAGACCGAGACCATCAACTACCGCGTCAACGCCGAGCCTTTCCCAGGCTTCAAGATTGACGTCACTGGTCAACGCAACTATGCTGAGAACTACCAGCACTACTTCCGCTTCAGCGATCAATTGCAGGACTTCGAAATCTTCACGCCCACCAATGGCGGCAGCTTCAACTCCAGCTACCTCATGATTGCAACCTCGTTTGCAGCATACGACACTACCTACTCAAAACTGTATAACGATTTGCTGGGCAACCGTAAGATCATCGCCGAACGTATTGCCCGTAATAATCCACAGTGGATTGAAAACGTCAACGAATACGTCTTCGACAGCCTCGCAGGCGACTATTTCCCGAAAGGCTACACTTCATCATCACCGGAAGTGCTGATGTACAGTTTCATCTCCGCCTATACAGGACAGGATCCCAACAAGGTACAACTCAAGCCCTTCGGCTCCTGGCCGCTGCCCAATTGGACCATCACCTACAACGGCCTGACCAACATCCCCGCCGTGGCAAAAATCTTCAAGACCATCAGCCTCACCCACTCCTACAAGTCAAACTACGCTATCAGTAACTGGACCTCCAACGTCAATTACGATGAGAGCAACCCCATCCAAACGTACGAAAACAGTGATATCATCATCCCAAAACACGACATCATGCAGCTGGTGCTCAACGAACAATTCATGCCTCTTATCGGTATCGACATCGGCTTGCAGAACTCCATGACCGCCAACTTCCAGTTCAAGAAGTCGCGCACCATGACGTTGAGCTTCTCCAACAACCAGCTCACCGAAGTCAATGGACGTGAAATTGTGATTGGCGCAGGCTATCGTCTCAAAGGACTGAAATTCAACATCAAGCCCGTCTTCGAATCAGGAGGCCCAAGCAAGAGCAAGACAGTGAACAACGACCTGGTCTTCAAACTCGACATCGGATTCCGCAGAGACATCACCGTGCTTCGCCGTATCGATGAAAACAACAACCAGGTATCGGCCGGTCAAAACAAAATCAACATCTACTTCACTGCCGACTATAACTTTAGCCAGCGTCTGAGCGCACAGGCATTCTTCAAGTACGACGTGGCCGATCCCTTTGTGGCCAACAACTTCTACAATTCTACCACCTACGCAGGATTGACCATACGATTCAGCCTCGCACAATAAAATTTTCCCAAAAATGTGAAAGCGGACATTAAAATATGTATTTTCGCAGCCGATTCAAACAAACCTTAAAACATACAGAAAATGAATATTCCAACCAACCTGAAGTACACAAATGATGACGAATGGATCCGCCTCGAAGGAGAGGTAGCGTTCGTCGGTATCACCGATTACGCCCAACACGAACTTGGCGACATCACCTTTGTCGACGTCGATCCCGACATCGTCGGCGAGACCCTTGATGCAGAAGAGGAATTTGGTGCCATCGAAGCCGTGAAGACCACTGCCGAGCTGCTCATGCCCGTCGCTGGCGAAATCGTAGAAGTGAACGAAGCATTGGCCGACGAAGAGAACGCCAAGCTCGTCAACACTGACCCCTATGGCGAAGCCTGGATCATCAAGATCAAGGTCAACAACCCTGCCGACCTTGACAGCCTCATGGACGCTGCTGCCTACGAAGCCAAGATTGGTTAAGGCCTTGGACAAGTTGACAAGAAATAGCATCCCGGGAATTCTGTGCGGAATTGTCATTCTCGTTCTGACAGGACTCCCGGGTTCTGTGTTTCCCCATGCCAAGCCACTATTGGGCCTTGACAAGGTGGTGCATGTACTAATGTACACCACCTTTTCCTTTTCGTGTGTTTGGGGTTACCGAAGCCAGTTCGTCGCCAACGGGAAAAACTACCGAACTAAAGCCCTGCTCCTCGCCGCTATTATCAGTATTCTCTATGGCGGCATCACCGAACTTATGCAGGAATACATCGTCCCCCTGCGCACGGGCGACTGGTACGATTTACTTGCTGACACCATCGGAACCCTGCTTGGAATCAGCATTTTCAGCCTTATTTTCAGAAAGAAAAAATAAAATTCCATTTTGTTGCGTTTCATATACAAATTATACTTATCTTCGCAACCGAAATAGGAGTGTAAAAAATTAAAAAACATAACACCATGGAAGAGAAAAAATCACCTAAAGCTAATCTGGAGAACAAGAAACTTATGTTCATGCAGATAGGTATGATTATCAGTCTGTTAGTTGCATGGCTGGCTTTTGAGCACAAGAGCTATGACAAGCGCGAAATCGACCCCAGCCTGCTCAACAGAGAGGTTGTGGTTGAAGAGGAAATGGTTGAAATCACCAAGCAGGAAGAGCCAAAACCTCAGCCTGTGGAGATGCCCAAGCAAACCACACAACTCGAAATCGTGCAAGACGACGTTGAAGTGGAAGACATCGAAATCAATGCCGAAATGGACCAGAACGAAGTCATGGAAGAGTACGTGGCTCCCGAAATCGAGGAAGAAGAAGTGGTAGAGCAGGAAGTGTTCACCATCGTGGAAGAGATGCCTGGCTATCCGGGTGGCGATGCCAAGATGTATGAATACCTCGGCAAGAACATCAAGTATCCTCAGATTGCCCGTGAGAGCAGCATCCAAGGCCGTGTGTTCGTCAACTTCGTTGTCGAGCCCGATGGCAGCGTGACCAACGTGAAAGTGTTGCGTGGTATCGGTGGCGGTTGCGACGAGGAAGCTATGCGCGTGGTTAAGTCGATGCCGAAGTGGAAGCCTGGTAAGCAGCGTGGTAAGGCTGTGCGTGTGTCCTACACCCTGCCCGTCGTTTTCAAGCTCCAGTAAGCTTACACGAACAAGACAATGAAAAAAGCCAGCTTCATGCTGGCTTTTTTCATTGGTGTAGAGACGCATTGAATGCGTCTTGAATGAAATCAAATTAAGGGAGACGCATTCAATGCGTCTCTACAGCGAAATGATTGTAAACAATCAGTGCCTTAGCGGAACCGACGATTTCAGTCAACCGTTCCAAGGATGCCTCCTTGATGCCCTTCACCGATTTCAATTCCAAGAGCAATTTCTCGGCGGTCTTCTTTCCCACCCCTTTGATGTCGGCCAGCTCGGAGTGCATAAAGCCCTTCTCGAATTTCTTCCTGTGGAAGGTGATGGCGAAACGGTGTACCTCGTCCTGGATATGCGTCAACAAACGAAACACCTCTGAATTGGGTTTCAAGCCCACCACACGGGGAGGGAAACCAAACAAGAGTTCGTTCGTGCGGTGGCGGTCGTCCTTAGCCAAACCAGCAATGGGGATATTAATCTGCAACTCATCCTCGACCACTTGTCGCACCACTTCCATCTGCCCCTTGCCGCCATCGGTGATAATGAGATTGGGCAATGGCTTGCCTTCTTCGATGAGGCGCGAATAACGCCTACGCACTACCTCCTTCATCGAGGCATAGTCATCGGGACCTTCCACCGTTTTAATGTTGAAATGACGGTAAGCACTCTTGTTGGGCTTGCCTTTCACAAACTGCACCATACCGGCCACGGCATAGTCGCCTTGGAAGTTGGAATTGTCGAAACACTCAATCACCTCGGGAATTTCGTTCAGCTGCAGGGCTTCCTTCAAGCTGTTCAATACTCGTTTCTGGTGACGTTCAGGATCCACCAAGGTGCGTTGCTTTTCAAGGTCAATCCGATACTGCATGGCATTGCGGCGCGAGAGGTCGAGGAGCTTCTGCTTATCGCCACGCTGCGGGACAGTCAGCAATGCGTCAAGGGCATAGTCGAGCTTCATGGGCACGATAATCTCTTCGGCGGGATGGTCGAACTGCTGACGCAACTCAGTAATGGCCAAGAGCAGCAGCTCTTCCGGTGTTTCATCCAAGCGGCGTCGCATCTCGAAGGAATGCGACTGCACCACAGCACCGTCGACGACCTTCATGAAATTGACGAAGAAAGCCTCGCCATCGTCAACGTATGAAAACACCTCCACGTTGTGGATGGTCGCACTAACCACCGTGGAGCGGCTGCGATAGTTCTCCAAGAGGTCGTATTTCTCCTTGATGAGCTGTGCTTCCTCAAACTCCATTCGCGAGGCATAGTCCATCATCTGCGCCTTCAAATCACGAAGTACCACTTGAACATTGCCCCTGATAATTTCCCGAATCTCAGCAATCATCGCGTTGTAGTCGTCTTTCGAAACCAAGCCCTCGCAAGGGCCGTTACATTTATGGATATGGTAGTCAAGGCAAACCTTGTATTTCCCCTTTTCCACACCTGCTTCCGTCAGAGGAGTGCGGCACGAGCGGATTTTGTAAGCTTGGGAGAGCAAGTCCAGCAGAACGTGTGCCGTGCGCACCGAGGGGTAAGGACCGAAATAGTCTGAGCCGTCGTTCAGCTTGCGTCGGGTGAGGAAGACCCGTGGGAAGGGTTCCTTCTTGATGCAGATCCAAGGATAAGTCTTGTCGTCCTTCAGCATGATGTTGTAGCGCGGCTTATACTGCTTAATCATGGTGTTTTCAAGCAGCAGGGCTTCCGACTCCGAGTCGACGATGCTGTATTCCAAATCGGCAATCTTGCTGACGAGAACGCGCGTTTTGCCTGTCTGTTCCTTATTGAAATAACTGCTGACGCGACGTTTCAGGTTTTTGGCCTTGCCCACATAAATGAGTTCGCCTTTCTTGTCGAAATAGCGGTAGACACCCGGCTTGCTGGGCAGGGCGGCCAACTTTTGTTTCACTATATCGGGAAGGTCACTCATTTTTCTTCATGTGGTCCCAGCCTTGCGCCTTAATCGGGATGATATGGTTATCGGGCGTAATCATCTCAGCCACGCCTACGCTATCGGTCATATAGCCAATTACCGTGACATCGGCAGAAAGGGACAGTATCTTCTCATAGTCCTTTTGGTCGATGGTGAAGAGCAGTTCATAGTCCTCTCCCCCACTCAAGGCAGCCACAGAAGGCACAATTTGGAATTCCTTGGCCATACGGTCGGTGGTCGGGTCGATGGGGATGCGCTCCTCATATAGTTGGCAACCTACACCCGATTCCTTGCAGAGATGCAGGATTTCAGAGGCCAGGCCATCGGAGATGTCAATCATGGAGGTGGGTTTGACACCTATTTTTTTGAGTTGTTCCACCACATCTTTACGGGCTTCAGGCTTCAGTTGGCGTTCCAGCACATAGTCCATACCATCAAGTTTGGGCTGCATGTTGGGATTGGAGAGGAACTCCACTTTTTCGCGTTCAAGAATGAGCAGGCCGACGTAAGCACCGCCCAAGTCGCCCGTGACACACAGCAGGTCATTTTTCTTTGCCCCACTACGATAGACGATGTCTTCCTCCTTGGCCATACCGATGACCGTGATGGAGATGACGAGGCCCGCCTTGCTGCTCGTGGTGTCGCCGCCCACCATATCAACATGGTAACGCTCACAGGCCAAACGGATGCCGGCATACAACTCGTCCAAAGCCTCGACGGAAAAACGATTTGAAACACCCAAGCCAACCACAATCTGGGTAGGTGTACCGTTCATGGCGCAGATGTCAGAGAAATTGCTGACAGCGGCTTTATAACCAAGATGCTTCAAAGGACAGTAGGTCAAGTCAAAATGGATGCCTTCGATGAGCATATCCACAGAGACGAGGGTGCGTAGGCCTTCGTGGTTGATGACTGCGGCATCATCGCCAACGCCTTTCAGCGAAGAGGGGTTACGCAAGGGGAAATCGGTGGTAAGTTGGTCGATTAAACCGAATTCGCCCAATTCGTCGAGTTCGGTGCGGGTAGGTGTTTTTTCCTGTTCCATAGGGATAGATTTGAGTTGCAAAAATACACAAAAAAAGGGCGGCACCCTAAAGGATGCCGCCCAATTTTTTGCGGAAGTCAATTCCGCGGTGTCATTTATCTGACAACAGAGACGCGTTCAACGCGCACACCATTCTCAGTCATGACGCGCACCGTGTACATGCCAGCAGAATACTGTGCCATGTTGAGGATGACCTCGTCGGTGTCGACGTCAGCATCGTAGACCACTTGGCCGAGGACGCTCACCACAGTGATGTGCTGCATGCCCTTGGCTTGGATGGTCACGTTAGCCTTGGTCGGGTTCGGGAAGATGGCCATGCCACCGTTCTCGTCCACACCTTCGGCTGTGGTGGTTCCGCTCACGTAGTTGTTGCCAGAACCATCGGCAGCCAAAGCAGGCTCCGACTCGCAGTCGTTGTCGTAGACAGCGGTCACCTGGTAGTAGTAAGTACCAGCCACGGTGGGCGAGTCGATGTACTCGTAGTAGTTAGGAGCGGTCTCCTCGGTCACAGTGCCGATGAGGACATAGTCACCAGCGGCCTCAGTGGCGCGATAGACGTTGTAGCTCACAATCTGAGCGCGGTTGCGGTTCAGGTTGAAGCTGCCGCCCTTGGCCATGCCAGCGTGGGCAAGCTCACCACCATTGAGTCTCGGCAGAGGCATTTCAACAGCCTCGGCACCGCCCTTGGCCTGGTTGCTCACGAAGCAGCGGAGGTTCCAAGTGCCGGAGATGCTACCGCCAGTGGCCTCGTCGAGGGTGTACCACTCAGCGCCGTCAAGCGACAGCATCGTGCCGTTCGGGTCGCCAGTGTAGGGACCTACAGAAGCAACATAACCGCCATCCGTGTTGTTCATGACAATCCACAGGTCTTGCGTGTTGTCGAAGCTGGCAGGAGTGATGTTCCACTCAACCCAGTCTTCGGTGCCGTTGGCAGTGTAGTTGTACGAGCCAATCATATTGGTGCTCGGGCCGTTGCCGTTCGAGCCTTGGTAGATTCTGACGACACCGCTGTGAGCAGTGTAGTCGAAGTAAGCCACCTTGGTCACCGAGCAGCCGCCATAGTTGGCGAGGCTGGCAGCCGGGAACTTGATGGCCCAGTAGAACGAGCCACCGCCTTGCAGACCGATAGCGTCTTCGTTAGTGCCGTCGTCGTAGTACAGCCAATCCTCAACCGGGGCGGCGGGTTCATCACCCCACCACACCTTGATATGGTTGGCATCGAGCGTTTCGCTGTGGATAGGA
>JAILDR010000149.1 GCA_024689285.1 Bacteroidales bacterium
GGTTTATAATTTTACTGCCTTTTAGCATGGCAATCGCCGTGCCAAAATTGTAAACAATTAAAAACCAATAAAATACAAAAACAGCGTTTTACAAAAAGTGTAAAGTTTCTTTACAATGGTGTAAAGAAACTTTACAGTGAGCGTTGTCATGAAGAATTTTTTTTGGAGCTTTTCATTCAAAAATCTAGGAAATGTGTATAAACACCCATTTGAAAAATCTAGGAAAGGTGATTTATGAGACGGAAAATCTATGATAAACTATTGAAATGGAAGCACAAACTACACTTTGACCTCGATAAAAAAGTGCATCGAAAAGTACCGAAACTATCTTTCCACACCATACGTCCTTCACTCCAAAGATGTTGAAGTCAAAGACGGATTAGTGTTTCTGCCGCTTTATATGACGCCGTTGTTATGACTTCGGATTTGACGGACATAATTCCGAAAATTTTTGGGATGCAAGCATCCAATTCTTACGGATAAGCTAACGCCAGCAGGAATCCGTACCAATCGGACGCTTGCGTCCTCCAAATTTCTTGTCGAACATCCGTTTAATCCGTACAATCCGTAGTTTAAAAATCATCCAATCAGAGTTGCGACAACACCTCTTCCACAATCTTACCATCGAACAGGTTGATGACGCGGTCAGCGTAGCCGGCATCGCGCTGGGAGTGGGTCACCATCACGATGGTAGTGCCTTCCTTGTGGAGGTCGGTGAGCAGGTCCATCACCTCCTTACCATTCTTCGAGTCGAGGTTACCGGTGGGCTCGTCTGCGAGGATAAGCTTCGGATTGGCGACGACGGCACGGGCAATGGCCACACGCTGCTGCTGACCGCCCGACAATTGCTGCGGGAAGTGCTCTGAGCGGTGCTTGATGGCCATGCGCGTCATGATGGCATCGACGCGCTCCTTGCGCTCGGCTGCAGGGATGTTCATGTAACGCAACGGCAACTCAATGTTCTCGAACACATTGAGTTCGTCAATGAGATTGAAGCTCTGGAACACGAAGCCGATGTTACCCTTGCGGAACTGGGTGCGGTCCTTCTCCTTAAGGTCACCCACCTGCTGGCCGAGCAGTTCATAACGGCCCTCTGAGGGGTTGTCCAAGAGGCCGAGAATGTTGAGCAAGGTGGACTTGCCGCAGCCCGAAGGCCCCATGATGGCGACGAACTCACCGTCGTTGATTTCGAACGAAACGCCGTCCAATGCGAGGGTTTCAATCTCTTCCGTTCGGAAGACCTTCCTTAGATTTTCTACTTTGATCATAATGGTATCTTTTATTGGTTGATTAACGATGGTCTATAACTATTATTTTATCGCAAATAGCCATAGCATCTATCGTGCCAGAATTATAAACACCTAACAATCAATAAACTACAAAAATTCGCATTTGTAAAAAGTGTAAAGAATCTTTACAGCGGTGTAAAGAATCTTTACAGTAGGAAAACGTATTTACAATCAAAAAGGACTATACCGTCATTTCAGTTGGAAGCGCACACCCAAATAAGCCCTGATGCCACTCAGCGGTCCCCAAACCATCGAAGCGTCGAAGTCTTCGCTGGTGGGATTATCTGCTGAAATGATGGGGTATTTCTGCTTGTAGTTGGTCAGGTTCTCGCCACCGACATACAATTCCCAGCACTTACCCAACTTCTTGGTAATCTGCGCGTTCATGATGACATAGAACGGAGAACGTTCTATATTCTGCTGGCGGGCCACCGCGGTGGCATTGCCATCCAGATTGGGCACGCGGCTGTCGCCATTGAACTGCGTCGTGAAGTCGAACTGCCAGGTGCCGGGGGCGTACGACATCGTCACCAAACCCTTGTAGCGATTCACGAAGGGCTTCACACGCAAGGTATCATTGATGGTCATCTTGACGTCGTTGTAGCGGAAGGCAAGGGTGAGGTCGAAGTCCTTAATGATCTCGCAGCTGACCTCTATCTGCGCGCTGTTAGAGTACGACTTACCGTCGAGGTTGTAGATGCGTATCTGGTGCGCGTCGGCGTCACGGTCGAGGACGATCTGGTTGACGAAGTCGGTGCGGTAGAAGTCGGCGTTGATGACAATCTCACGCCAGCCGATGTCAATACCTTTGGTCACGTTGACGCCGTAGTTCCAAGCCTCTTCCATTTTAGGTGTGTCGATGAAACGAATGACTCTCGACGAGGCAAGCATCGTGGAGTTTTCGGCCAACACATTGGGCGAGCGGTAGCCTCTACCCGCCGAAGCCCTGATGGCCAGCTCGTCGTGGGTCTTGAAGCGCACGTGCAAACGAGGCGTGTAGAGCATCTTGTGATAATAGGTGTTGTAGTCGGCGCGGAAACCGGCGATGACATTCCAATGGTGGTCGTCGCTGAAGTTATATTCCACAAAGGCACCCGGAACATGCTCAACGCGCTGGAAAGCGCTGTCGTTCAAGTGCTCATCATATTTATCATAGGAATAACTCGCACCCACGGAATAGCTATGGTGGTCATTGACGATATAGGAGTCAAACAACAAATTGCCATAATAAGAGATTTGGTTGGCATTGTAGTCGGTAAGGCCATAATAGGAGTTCATCTTGTGGTAAGTCACCTGATGCTGTGTTCCGAGGCTGGTGTCTTTGCGGTCAAAATGGTAACCGCCCTTGGCAAAAGCCTCATAACGCTCCGTGTTGATACCGATGCCATAGAGGGTGTAGCCTTCATCGAGACGGTGTTTGGGGTCAAAATCCATTTGTCCGCCGAGACGGGTTTCCTTCAAGGCCTTGAGACCCAATTTGCAGCCAAACTTTCCAGTATGAGGATGGTTATATCGCAGAAAGACATTGTATTGCGTGGTGATGGGGTCGTCTAAAAAAGTGTCTTTATTGCCATCCATTTTCATGTGGTTGTGGCTCACGTGGCCGAAAAGCATGATGCCGTCATTCTTTCCGATTTTGACGCGACCGTTAAAGTTGAAGTCAGCCATCAACATGGAGTTGGCGTAAAGATTGGCAAATACTTTTTCGCTCTTGTCGGGCAGCGGCTCTTTATAGTCCACGTTGATTTGTCCGGTGATGGACTCATAACCATTTCTGACAGAAGAAGTTCCTTTTGAAATTTGTATGCCGTTCATCCAAGTGCCTGGCACATAGTTCAAGCCGAAAGTCGAGGCCAAACCACGGAAATTGGGAATGATTTCCGTCATCATTTGGGTATAGATGCCACTCAGACCAAGCAGTTGGATTTGTTTCGCACCTGTGACGGCATCGCTGTAAGCCACATCTACTGAAGCGTTATTCTCGAAACTACCTGCAAGGGTACAACAGGCGGCGCGTTTCAAGTTCTCGGAAGTGATTTCCTGCACAGCTATCGCCTTAATGGGATTGATGTAAAAGGCCTTTTCTCGTGCATGTATCTCCACCTCGTTCAGCATGTGAGCGGAATGGAAGACATGGTCATAATGCGCAGGCTCCACCATGTGGTGCACCGTGTCGTTCTCGTAGCTGATGCAGCTGAACACAAGGCATCCGATGCGCTCGTGAAGCGGGATTTTGTAATGTCCGTGGGCATCGGTCGTGGTGCCTTCGTTGACGATTTTCCAATAGACATTCACACC
>JAILDR010000161.1 GCA_024689285.1 Bacteroidales bacterium
GGAGTTGTATGATTGAGACAGCGTTCCAGTTCCAGTTTTTTCAAATCTTCCAATTCCAGTTCTTCCAATTAAAAAACGAGTGACAAAAACCTCTATTTATATTATATAATTAATTGATATATAAGTAATTATATATAATAACAAGGAGATTTGGAATATCAAAAACTAAACTGGAAGAACTGGAATACTGGAAGAACTATTTTATTGAACCATCTAAAAAACACAAACACAACAAGTTACAAAACTCCTATACCAACAGGCCAATGGCCAATACCTTGAATATAGGACAAAAAGAGGCACATTTTTACCCTAAAAAGCCTCAAAAACCAGATAAAAACCTCTCATTTCAATACTTTTTCCCCTCTTTAGCGCAAAAACAAGTGTTGGAAAAAATCAATCTCAGACCTCATTTCGAAGGCTTTTTGTGTCGTTTCGGTCATCTTTGTCGCAAAAACTGAGGGTAAGAACAGCAAATTTAGGGACAATTTGGAACGCTCATAGAGATATGCCTTCTCACTCGTAGAGATATGCCTTTTCTCTCAAAGCAACATGCCTTATCGCTCAAAGAGAAACGTCGTTTCTCTTGAAGCAAAACGTCGTATCGCTCAGAGCGATATTTCATCCCTTTTTCAACAGTTTTTCCCCTGTTCCATACATACCTGACCCATAGCATATTACATTCTATAGATTTTACTTCCCTTTTACTCCCCTTTTGATCATCTTTTAACCAACTCCGAGGTAAGTCTAAGGTTACTATAATACAACAACAGAGGACAGCGTTCCTTGTGTAGGGTTATTGAGATTCAGCCTCTCCGAGGCTATTGAAAAATCAGTCCTATAGTAAACTTGAGCCAAAACAAAATATGTATTGTTTATTATTTACTAGTCAAAAACGTCACATAAAACGAATTATCTTCAGCAGATTGGCCACCTCTATCGTATTCGCTGCAAATTTATGCAAAATTACCATGTTTTCACGGTAGTTTAGATTTTTTGCAAGGTTGCAATTCTTTATTTGGGCGCATTCCCCACCATCTCTTTTACCTTTTTCTTGTCAAAACAGGTCAAAATCGATATGGAGTAGACTTATAGAATGCGTCCACACGAAAGCTTCTACTTTTTGGGGCAGAAAACATCAACAAACAATCAAACATTCAGCTTATTGATCACCTCCTGAAGGCCGTTGAGGAAACGGGCGGCTTCGAAGCCGTCCATCTGGGCATGATGAAATTGGAACGATATGGGCAATGTCGTTTTGAACAGCCCTTGATGGTATTTGCCCCAAGCCAAGAAGGGATTGGTGAATAGCTCGGAATAGACACTCACCACACCGTCAATCTCGCATTCTGCCAAGGCCGAGGTGTCGATAGCCATATAGTCGTCACCAAGAAGGTGGTCTTCGTTTGTTTCGTGAACCTGGTGCGTCAAGCACAAATAGTCTTCATTGAACTGGCGAAGATCCGCTGAAAACGGGATGTCACAAAGGTGGGCGTCTCCGTTCATGGTCTTCACGACGGTCATCACAGCCAGACGGTCGTACAGCCATAAGTGCTCTCCGGCAGGCAGTGTGTAGAACTCCTGAATGCCGCTGGCCGCTTGACCGATACACCAGCACATCAGCATGTTCGTCTTCATCCCACTTCGTTTGGCAACCCTGATCAGTCTGCCGACATTAAAGGTTTTGACTATCGTCACTTTCGGCATGCCAGCCGTTTTCCACAGCTCAAACGCCCGTCCGCGCGGTGATTCTGGGTCAATCTCTTTCTTCATTGCTGTTGTTTTGCCGCAAAGGTACAAAAAAACCGCAACCCAAGCCTTCGCCAGAGTTGCGGATTTGTCGATGAACCTTGTCCAATTATTTCAACGTGTCATACTGCTCATCGCTGACAGGCTCCAGCCACTCGTTGCTGTTGCCAGGTTTCATGTCGGTATGATAAGTGAGATGCTGCATCCATGAGTCGGCAGCGGCACCGTGCCAGTGCTTCACGCCCTCGGGAACTGCGATGACCACACCAGGCTTCAACGCCACCGGTTCCTTGCCCCATTCCTGATACCAGCCCCGACCGCTCACGCAAATCAACATCTGCACGGCACCGTGGTGGATGTGCCAGTTGTTGCGACAGCCAGGCTCGAAGCTGACATTGCAGAGACCACTCGCTGGGTCGAGGAGGGCGAGATAACTGTTGCCTGTGAAATATTGGGCGTAAGCTGCGTTCGGCTCTCCAATGGGCCAAGGTGACTGGGCGCAAACCACATCGGTCTTTCCATCCACAGCAGCAGTGATGGCAGCCTCGCAACGCAAGGCCTCGGCTTGCAAACCAGCGGCATTCAAAGTCACTGGAATGTCGCGCAACTGCTCCTCCGTAACACCCATATTCAAGGCACCGCGCACATGCGCCTGCAACTGCGGCATCACATTCTCCAAACCGCTCAATGCACTCACGGTGATGAGTTCGCGGTCGGCATGGGTGAGGTTGTCGCGGGCAAAGATGTCGCCGAAGAGATGGACTTTCAGATAGTAGTCCTCGGCAGGACAGAAGTCATAGTTGAAAGGGCGACCGCTGAGTTGGGTCTGCACCTCGGTGCCTTGTTTCAAGGCGTCATAGCTGGCAGGCAGGGGGGAGGCATCCATACCTTCTTCAGTGGTTTTGCCTTCGCTCTGGCGTTGCTCCAAAACCTTTTGCAAAGTGCCAAGCGCATTCAGTGAACGCGGGAATCCCGTGTAGGCATAAAGTTGCGAGAGGGCTTCCTTGACTTGGCTGACGGTGAGGCCGGCATCCAGGCCCTTATTGATGGCTTGCGCTAAAGCGGCATAATCGGCTTTGGCCTCGTTGCAGGCGATGGCCGACATGGCGGCGGCTTGCGTGTTATTGAATGTAAGTGTGTTCATGTCTTTTGTGGGTTCGGTTGAAGGTTTTGTCGTGCATGCGACCGACAAGGTCATCATGGCTAAGATGATCAAGATGCAGTGAATCATCCTGCTTGAGTTGAAAGCGTGTCTCATCTTACTTCAAATTCCTGGTGAAAAACTCCGCTAACGTATCCCATGGAATGTAATTGTCTTCTCCACCGTCGTAAAGGTCGCAATGCGAGGCTCCTGGGATGATGAGCAGCTCCTTGTTTTCTGGGTTGGGATTCGGCTTGCCGATGAAATTGTAGCCTTCAGCCTGACCTTCCATCATGTATTTGTAAGCAGCTTCACCAAAATAGCGGCTGTGGGCTTTCTCACCGTGCATCACGAGGACGGCAGAACGGATTTCGTTGATGTAATAAAGGAAACGGCTATTGGCGTAAGCCTGCGTACCGATGACGCGCCAGCCGTCGTTCGAGTTGCCAGAGCGAGCATGATAGCCGCGTGGTGTCTTGTAGTAATCATAGCAATCCTTCACGAACTGTGGTGCATTATCAGGCAGGGGGTCGACGACACCGCCAGCCATTGCCATTGGGTCGAAGAGGCGTTGCTTGGCGATGGCTTCACGGGCAGCATGGCGGTCGGCCTCATTGTCGTTGGACTCGTAATAACCATTGCCGCTGATACGGGTCATGTCATACATGGTGCTGGCCACGGTGGCCTTGATGCGGGTGTCGGCAGCGGCTGCGTTGAGGGCGATACCACCCCAGCCGCAGATACCGATGATACCAATTCTTTCAGCATCAACATTGTCTTGTTTTGCGAGGAAATCGACTGCTGCCATGAAGTCCTCTGTGTTGATGTCGGGCGAAGCCGTGCGACGCGGTTCACCGCTGCTCTCACCATTATAGGACGGGTCGAAGGCCAGTGCCACAAAGCCGCGCTCTGCCATCCGCATGGCATAGAGGCCGCTCGATTGCTCCTTGACGGCACCAAAAGGCCCGCTCACGGCGATAGCCGCCATTTTGCCTTCGGCATCCTTTGGCGTATAAAGGTCTGCGGCTAACGTAAGACCGTATTGCGTCTCAAAAGTCA
>JAILDR010000184.1 GCA_024689285.1 Bacteroidales bacterium
GCTGGCAGGGAGCAAAAACGTCAATCGTCAATCGTAAATTCCTATGTTTTCTGATTTCGGGGAGGGGATTTTTTACTAATTAATAAAGTAATATAAATTCATTAATTAATTATTAATAAGGTATACTTCCTCTCCCCTGCCGAAATCGTTGCAGTTGACGATTGACGATTGACGAAATTCCACCGTCCCCGGTTTCAAAGGAGGGGCTGAGCTCATAAGCAGGCCATACGATAGGAATGTTGCATAAAAGTGTTTGGACTTGGGAGAAAATTTGTAATTTTGGGGGCTATTTAGAATCCGTTATGAACAATACAGATTTTCCAACCATAACAACAGTTGTGCAAGCCGAGCCTTGGAAAGAGGGTCACGTAGCCCGCATATCCTCGCCACGTCCCCTAAGACGGTTTTGTAAACAGTTGATTTACAACATTTTACCCCCCCCCACCATAAATTCCGAGTATGAGTTAGTATCCTCTTGTAAACCAGCAGCATACACCGTCCTGCCCTGTGAGAATCGTTCCTTACGAGGCGGGCTTTTTTGTGTCTTGTTGTTAGGGCTGATGCTGTGCTTTACGGCCTGCAACAAGTCGAAAATTGCAACCAGCGACCCGAAACAAGGCGGAGGTACCGCCCCGAATCAGGGCGTCAGCTTTGAAATTGATACGGCTTGGTCGCCAGATACGACGATTCACTTTAATCCTCTGGAGCCATGAAGAGGGTAGCGGGACATATCAGATGGCTGCTGCGCAGCCGCCGCACGCGCCGACTCGACGAGAAGGCTATGGCCATTGCCGACAGGTATGGGATGAGGAAGGAGTACTTGGCGGCACGAAAGTTTGGGTTTAGTCCCTTGGAGGCTTTGGAGGATTGGGATATTATCGAGAATAACGAACGATATCTTTTTGAAAAATAAAACCTTACTATATGAATTACGGAATAGTATATCTTCTGACGAATCCCTATATGCCTGGTTTGGTTAAGATAGGAATGACCACACAGGAGGATGTGGATAAAAGGATGAAGGAACTTTATACGACAGGAGTCCCCGTTCCCTTTGAGTGCCAGTTTGCATGTAAGGTCAACAATAAGGACTGTGCCAAGATTGAGAAAGCCCTGCACACTGCCTTTGACCCGCAAAGGGTGAATAAAAACCGAGAGTTTTTCAAGATCAATGTGGAGCAAGCACGAGCCATCCTTGAATTGTTCCATCATACGGATGTGACGGAAGAGGTTTCCGATGATATCCAGAACGACCTGACCGAAGACGACAAAGCGGCATCGGTAAAAGCCCAGTTGCACCGTCCCTCGCTCAATTTCTATGAGATGGGAATGCACGAAGGAGACATCCTGAAATGGCGTGATGACCCTTCGGTATTTGTCACAATTGCGTCCGAGCGCAAAATTTGCTATAATGGTGAGATTACTTCCATCAGCTCACTTTCAGCCCAACTAAAGGGATACAAATCCAAGCACATCGCTCCTGGAGCATATTGGCTTTATAACGACAAGCTGTTGAGCGACATTTATGACGAGACATATCCTTTTGAAGAGTAATTTTAAACGGAATCCATTATGACCATCCATGATATACTCAACGATATCCGTCTGAAGGCAATGACGGAGAAAGAGAAAGGAACCGACTTTGAACGTCTGATGAAGCTGTGGTTCCTCACCGACCCTCGATATAGTGAGTTGGAGAAAGTGTGGCTTTGGGAGGAGTTTCCCAGCCGTAAAGACTTTGGAGGGAAGGACTTGGGCATCGACTTGGTGGCGCGAACTGAATATGGCGACTACTGGGCTGTCCAGTGCAAGTGCTACGCTGAAGACGCGGTGATTGACAAAGGTGCAGTGGACAGTTTTCTCGCCAACGCGAGCCGTACTTTCACAGATCCCGAGACGCTTCAGACGAAAGAGTTTTCCAACCTCGTTTGGGTGCAGACTACCCGCAAACGCTGGGGACCGAACGCCGAAGCTGCCATTCAGGGACTGAGCAAACCCTTCAACCGCATATCCTTATATGACCTTGAAATCTCTTCCGTTGATTGGGATAAACTGAAGAAAGGTCTCTATGGCGACAAAGCCAAGTTGCCGGGCAAGCAGCCCAAGAAACACCAACTAGAGGCAATGTCGAAAGCCTACGAGCATTACGTAACCCAAGGCAACGAGCGCGGCAAACTGATTATGGCTTGCGGTACAGGCAAGACCTACACTTCATTGAAGATTATGGAGCAGATGACGCCGAAGGACGGCTTCGTGCTGTTCCTTGTCCCGAGTATTGCGCTGCTGGGTCAGACCTTGAACGCTTGGATGGCTGACAAACAGGATGACCTGAGAGCTATCTGCGTATGTTCGGATGCCAAAGTAACGCGCGAGATGAAGGATGCCGATGATGAAGATGCCAGCGTGGTGGACTTGGCTGTGCCTGCCACTACGGATACCAAGAAGATTCTGCGCCAACTGAGAAAATACGACAAGGAAGACAACCGCACCGTCATCTTCTCCACCTACCAGAGCATCGAAGTGGTGAAAGAAGCGATAGACCAATATAAGCGCGAGGTGGACTTGATCATCTGCGACGAAGCCCACCGCACCACTGGCGTGGTGATGAAGACCCGCGACGAAAGCAACTTCACCAAGGTACACTGGAACGAGTTCATCAAGGCGAAGAAACGTCTCTACATGACCGCTACGCCGCGTCTGTATAGTGCCAACCTGAAGGTGAAAGCCAAAGAGGATGAGAACGTCGACACCCTTTGTTCGATGGACGGACCGGAATATGGCGAGGAGTTCCATAGGCTTTCGTTTAATGATGCCGTGAGTCAGGGGTTGTTGGCCGACTACAAAGTGCTTGTTTTGACCGTTAGCGAAGAGGATATTCCCGAAAGCATTCGCACGAATATCAAGAACCAATACGAACAAGCCAAGGATAAGGAGAAGCTGACTGAACTGAACTTCGACGATGCCACCAAGCTGATAGGCTGTATCAACGGCCTTTCGAAGCGAATCAAAGGCGACGGCGGCGTCACCAAGGAACAAGACCCCTTGATGATGCATCGCGCTGTGGCCTTCTGCCAGACCATCAACCCCACAAAATCAAATCCCAAGTTCAGCTCCACCCAAATTGCCAAGTATTTTGGGCAAATCTGCCAAGAATATAAATCGACGTTGGGCGAATCGGATTACAAAGAGGTGGTGAATGTGAAAGCCCAGCACATCGACGGCTCGATGGATGCCAACACGAGAAACGAGAAGATTGCTTGGTTGAAGCAAGATGCCGATGACCCCAACGAATGCCGCGTGCTTTGCAATGTTCGTTGCTTGAGCGAGGGTGTCGATGTACCCGCCTTAGATGCTGTGCTCTTCCTCTCGCCCCGCAATAGTGAGGTGGAAGTAGTGCAGAGTGTGGGTCGCGTGATGCGCTCCTTCAAGGGGAAGAACTACGGATATATCATCATCCCCGTTATCGTCCCTAACGACATTTCACCCGAAGAAGCCCTGAACGACAACGAACGCTTCAAAGTGGTATGGGACATCCTGAACGCCTTACGTTCGCACGACGAGAATTTCAACGCCCACGTTAACCAAATCAACCTCAACAAAAAACGTCCGCCAAAAATTACAGTAGGCGGAGTGCCTCGCGGCAGCTACTCGTTAGGCTCAAACAGTTCAAGCGGGCAAGCCATCAACCTGAGCAACGAGGAAGTCGCCCGACAGCTGGAACTGCAATTCGGCACCTTGCAAAACGGCATCTATGCCCGCTTGGTGGAAAAGGTGGGCGACAAGATGTATTGGGAAAACTGGGGCAAGTCGATAGGCGACATCGCTCAGAAGTTCATGGACCGCATTGAGCTGCTAATCAAGGAAAATACGAACGCCCATCAGTACTTCAGCGACTTCCTGGGCGGCTTGCATAAAAACATCAACGACAGCATTACTGAAGAAGATGCCGTAGCGATGCTGGCGCAGCACATGATCACCCGTCCTGTATTCGATGCCCTGTTTAAGGACTACCGCTTCGTCGACAACAACGCCGTTTCGCGCTCCATGCAGGATATGATTGAGGTGCTGGAAAGTGAAGGTATGGAGATGGATACCATAGTGCTCGACAAGTTCTACACATCGGTGCGCAACAACGTCTCCAATATCGACAACTTGGAAGGCAAGCAGACCATCATCAAGAATCTTTACGAGAGGTTTTTCAAGGGAGCCTTCCCCAAGACGGTGGAGAAGCTGGGTATTGTCTATACTCCTGTGGAATGTGTCGACTTTATCATCCATTCGGTGGAAGACATCCTTCAGAAGGAGTTCAACACCTCGTTGACCAACGAAAACGTCCATATCCTTGACCCCTTCACGGGAACTGGAACCTTTATCACCCGTTTGTTGCAAAGCGGCATCATCAAGAAGGAGGATATGCTGCGCAAATACCGTAACGAAATTCATTGCAACGAGATTGTGCTGTTGGCCTATTACATCGCTGACGTAAATATCGAGGCCGTCTATCACGATATCATGCAGCCCGACAATTACGAAATGTCTGACGGCATTTGCCTTACGGACACTTTCCAGCTCAACGAGCACGGCGACAACGACATTTTCTCACAGCTTTTCCCTGAAAACTCTGAGCGTTTGCAGAAGCAGAAGAAAGCTCCTGTGAGGGTGATTATAGGCAATCCACCGTACTCGATTGGTCAAAAG
>JAILDR010000186.1 GCA_024689285.1 Bacteroidales bacterium
CCTGTGGCACTTCAATCCCGCCGAAGAAGACGCTGGCAAGAACGGTTTCCACCTCGACTCCAAGGAGCCCGACTGGAGCAAGTTCCGCGACTTCATCATGGGCGAGGTGCGCTACAACTCGCTGATGAAGACCTTCCCCCAAGAGGCCGAAGAACTCTTCGTCGCCACCGAGCGCAACGCCAAACTGCGTTACGAAGGCTACAAGAAACTGAGCGAGATGTAAACTCCGCTCAAACCCAAGTTGTGGAGGTCGAGAGGCCTCCACAACTTCTAAAATATTACAATTATGAAGAGAAGCAGTCATAGATTGACAAAAATAACTATCAAAGGCTTTAAGTCGATAGCCTTTGAAAAACCAATAACACTGGAAATTGGAGATGTTAATATTCTGTTGGGAGCAAATGGCGCTGGCAAAAGCAACATTGTTAGTTTCTTTAAGATGATTGGCTATATGATGACTGGCAGTTTGCAACAATTTATTGCAAAATCTGGAACCAATCAAAAATTTCTCTATTATGGAGCTAAGAAGACGCCTACATTAAGTGCAGAAATACGATTTGATGGAAATAATTCTTTTGATATATATCGGTTTTATTTAACAAATGCTGTTCCGAACAGATTGATTGTCACTTCTGAAGAGATTGAATGGAAAAGTACGAAAGATAAGATTTCCAAAAAAATTCAATTAAGATCAGACTTTAACGAATCTGCATTAGTTAATCATAAAGGCACAGCCAGCAATATTGTTTGGGACATTCTTTCTGGCTGTAAGGTATATCAATTTTGTGATTCTTCGGCGGAATCCCCTATGAGGCAAACTTCCCCGAAGGATTCGGCGAACTATTTACAATCTGAAGCAAACAATCTTGCCTCTTTTTTGTTGTTTCTCAAAGGTAACTATCGCGAATCTTATGAAAGAATCGTTAGTTATATTCGAGAAGTTGTTCCTCAATTTAAAGATTTCTACCTTGAACCCGACAATGGTTATGTCTCTTTGAAATGGATTGATTCTTCTGCCAATGATTATGTTTTATCGTCAGACCAGTTCTCTGATGGTTCCATCCGTTTTATTGCTTTGGCAACGTTGCTTCTCCAGCCAGAAGAGACTATGCCAAGAGTGATAATCATTGACGAGCCGGAACTTGGACTTCATCCTTACGCCATTGACCAGCTGATCGAGATGATAAAAGACGCTTCTCTTCATGCACAGATAATTGTGGCAACGCAGTCCCCAGCGTTGATTGATGGTTTCGATGCAAACGATGTAACAGTTATTGAGCGTGACGAAGATAATCAATGTACTATCGCAAAGAAACTGAATGCACAAGATTATTCCGAATGGTTGGAAGAATACACTCTTAGTGAGTTGTGGAACAAGAATGTGATAGGAGGACGCCCATTATGAACACTACTATTCTCAACATATTATGTGAAGGACAAACAGAAGAAAAATTTGTCAAGGATGTCCTAAAACCATACTTTTTCAGTCAAGGGTTGGTCGTAAAAAGCAGACTTCTTGTCACATCCAAGAAGAAAGAGGCAAAAGGCGGTCTATTAAGTTATACTCAAGCAAAGAACGATTTACTCTTGTGGATGAAAGAAGTGAAGCATCGCGGGAGTGAAACTCATTTCTTCACCACTATGTTTGATTTCTATGCACTTCCCGACGATTTCCCCAATAAGATACAATCCGAATCAATAGCAGATCCCTATTTGAGAATCGCAACTGTTGAGGAAGCCTTTAGGCAAGATATTGGCAATGACAGATTCATTCCTTATATACAGCTTCACGAATTTGAAGCACTAATGTTTTGTGATATTACAAAACTTGCCATTGAATATCCAAGATGCAGTAAAGAGATTGAAGGTCTTGAGAATATTTTGGCAAAATATAATGGCAATCCTGAATTAATTAACAACAGTCCAGAAACTGCACCAAGCAAAAGAATCATTGCAGCTATTGAAGGAAAGCATAAGTACAACTACAATAAACCTCGTAGTGGAGCTGTAGTAACAGCTTTTATTGGAATAGACGTTTTACTCCAAAAATGCTCCCACTTCAGCCAATGGGTAACAGTAATCAATTCAATCGTTGGATAATAATCCTTGGACAAATCAATAGTTAATAACAATAATAAATAATGTAGATTAAACAGACAAGAAAGAATAAATAAACATAAGTATAACATCGCGTTTGCTATTTGTTCCGACCAGTATGAGACGTAGGAAATCTTAAATAAAGAAGGAGGACAATGTGCAAATGCTTGCCGACAGGCGAGCATTTTGTCTATCCTTCAAGGTTCTTTCCTACGACCGCATACTGGAGACGAAATTGCTCGCCTCCTTTTTTGTGGTCGTTGGAATTTGAGGGATAGGTAGCATTGCGCTAAAAAACAAGTAGCATTATGCAACAACGACACAAAGACAGAAGGCTCTATTTTCAGGAGCTTGCCAACACGTCGAGGGAATTCTACATTATGTACGTTGAGAATTGGATTCCCGTTGGCACAAACACAAAAGTTTTGGAGATTGGCTGCGGCGAAGGAGGAAACCTCTTGCCATTCGCCGAGAAAGGATGCCAAGTGACAGGCATTGATCTCAATGAACGTCAGATTGAAAATGCCACTCTGTACTTCAAGGAGAACAACCAAATAGGGAAATTCATTGCCTCTGATTTCCTTTTGGTGCCCGAACCCAAGTCGGAGGAAGACCTGTTCGACATCATATTGGTCCACGATGTGATAGAGCACATAGAAGAACCCTACAAGATGCAGTTTTTTCAGCACATGAAGCACTTTATGCGCCACGATGCAATTGCTTTCTTTGCATTCCCATCGTGGCAAATGCCTTTCGGCGGACATCAACAGATATGCCTGCACGCCATGTCGAAGATACCATTCATTCATCTGCTCCCGACGCGAGCCTACCGTTTTCTGCTGTCGAAAACTGGAGAGCCAGAATCGACTATTGAAGAACTGATGAGCATCAAACGCTCGCGGATGCCCATAGAGAGATTTGAAAAAAAAACCAAAAAGACTGGGATGCATGTTGTGCACCGCACCCTTTGGGTCATAAACCCACATTATCATCAAAAGTTTGGATTGCGACCGTTACGAGAAGGCTGGCCATTTACAGTAATCAAGTATTTGCGCAACTTCTATACAACATCGGCGTGGTTTATTTTGAAAAAGTAAATGCACCCTCAAGACCAAGGAAATTGCCGACAAGCTCATCCCGCTGATGGAAAAATGCGGCTGCGACATCTGCAAGCAGCTCCTCGAACTCCGCCACAGCCTCGTCAAGAAGAGCCAGTGGATCTTCGGCGGTGACGGCTGGGGTTATGATATCGGATTCGGCGGCCTCGACCACGTCCTGGCCAGCGGCGAGGATGTCTGCCAAAGGCTGCGAACACCGCTGAATAGGTCAAATGCAGTGAGCAACGTCGTCGTCGTGGACACCGAGGTCTATTCCAACACCGGCGGACAGAGCTCGAAGGCCACGAACACCTCAAAAATCAAATCAATGACAGTGAAAAACGCCATGGGCTGCTTCTCCATCTACGGCTGCTTGGTTCTGCTGGGGCTGCGGTAGCGGTAATTATTCCAACCTTGTGAAAATTATTCTCACCATGTCAACTTTATTGTGTATCTTTGCATCCGATAATCAATGTTAAACTAAACTCTTAGAAAAAATGAAAAAAACATTATTAGCTTCGATTTGCGCCATTCTGTTTGTCGGGTGCGGCAATGCGCAGAAGGTTGACAACACTCCCGTGGCGGCACTGGACTTGCAGCGCTACCTCGGCGACTGGTATGAGATTGCCCGATATGACCATAGCTTTGAGCGCGGACTGGACTACTGCAAGGCCAACTATGCGCTGCGCGAGGACGGCAAGATTGCCGTGACCAACACAGGAATCAAGGAGGGCAAACCGAAAACCTCCAACGGCAAGGCCAAGACCACGGACACGCCGGCCCTGCTGCGTGTATCCTTCTTCGGGCCGTTTTACAGCGACTACCGCGTAATGCTGCTTGATGCCGATTACCAGTGGGCCCTCGTAGGCAGCAAGAGTGCTAAATACCTCTGGATACTCTCACGCACGCCGCAGTTGTCGCAGCAAACCCTTGATACCATTTTGGCCGAAGCCCAACGCCGCGGCTACGACACGACAAAACTCATTTGGGTGAAGCAGAAATAGCCCATGCGCATCGTCCGCACCATCGGCAACAAATCTTTGTGGCAACGCGAGAAAACGCTGTTTCTCACGTCGAGGATGGCGCCGTTGGCATGCTATGAAAGCATCTTCCGATGGGTGGAAAGTTTCGACAGGTGGCAATGCGCGGTGTGTTTCAACACA
>JAILDR010000206.1 GCA_024689285.1 Bacteroidales bacterium
GGAGTTGTATGATTGAGACAGCGTTCCAGTTCCAGTTTTTTCAAATCTTCCAATTCCAGTTCTTCCAATTAAAAAACGAGTGACAAAAACCTCTATTTATATTATATAATTAATTGATATATAAGTAATTATATATAATAATAAGGAGGTTTGGAATATCAAAAACTAAACTGGAAGAACTGGAATACTGGAAGAACTATTTTATTGAACCATCTAAAAAACACAAACACAACAAATTACAAAACTCCTATACCAACAGGCCAATGGCCAATACCTTGAATATAGAACAAAAAGTGGCACATTTTTCCCTAAAAAGCCTCAAAAACCAGGAAAAAACCTCTCATTTCGATACTTTTTCCCCTCTTTGGCGCAAAAACAAGTGTTGGAAAAAATCAATCTCAGACCTCATTCCGATGGTACTTTGTGTCGTTTCGGCCATCTTTGTCGCAAAAAGTGAGGCCATGAGAAGCAAATTGAGAGTTTGTTTAAATTTCAATCCGATAATTTGTTAAGCATGAATTTTGAGAAGGTGATTTGAGTCATGGCCACGGAGGATTCGGAGTAGAAAAAAGCTGGCGGCTGTTCATCACCAGACCCTGGTTTTGCTGCCTCGGGAGTCTGCACGTGTTGTTCCCGGGAGTGTACACGTGCAGACTCGGGGGGCTGCAAATCTAGACGCTCAATGCCCAATCTGCCCGCATAGTTTAGTTCGAAATGGCGATGATGAAATGAACACATTGAACTCTTTTTATCCATTTTTAAACAACTTCAAAGGAGATGAATTTGAACGCAAAGAGAGATATGCCTTTTCTCTCATAGCAACATGCCTTATCGCTCGAAGCGATACGTTGTTTCTCTCGGAGTAAAACGACGTTTCTCTTGGAGTAATTCGTCGTATTGCTTTATTGTCCCATACATACTTGACCCATAGCACATTACAGTCTATAGGTTTTACTCCCCTTTTACTCCCCTTTTGATCATCTTTTAACCAACTCCGAGGTAAGTCTAAGGTTACTATAATACAACAACAGAGGAAGCCCTTTGAGGGTAGCAAGACTATGGGGAATTCTTATGAGGTTGTGAAGTTGTATGAATATATACAACTTATTTTCATTCACCCCCACCCTCCAAAAGCAATTCGCCTTCTCCTTGTGCAATCTTTTTGGCATTCATTGGTTTGCTTTCAATAAGTTATCAACGCCGAAGGCAAAATCTTATCAACAATCACATAATCGCCGTCAATGTGGAAAATCACCGTCAGTTTCTTGTCGCCAACTATATGTGTCTTTGCTTCTGGGTGATACCGTTTCGGTTGTTTGTACTTACTTTTGGGTAGCATTGGAGCAAGATAAGACAAGGTTTCCACTTCCTCTCGCAATCTTTGCAAATACCGCAAAGCGAACGGCATGGAAGTCAGTTCGCTGAGATACAAGCCTAAAATCATCGAAATAAGCCTCAGCATCATCACAATAAATGACCTCAAGCTTTTTCATAATGACGCATCATGGCTTCGGTCACTTTACCCCAAAACTCATCTCCAGAGATGTACTTTCGAGGTTTGCCTTCCGCTCTTTCGCGTAAATCACGTTCAATTGAAGCCTCCCAATAGGCTCTCTGCTCTGGAGTCAAGTCATCCTGAAGGGCTGTGATGTCGGTTTCTTCCAATGTGTCAATATAGGTAGTCATCGTTCTTCACATTTTATTTTCATCGGCAAAAATACACTTTTTCATTCATATTCCACCAAATGAATCTTTTTTCCTAACTTTGCGCCTGTAAATCATAGAAGATAATACCATGAATAACGAAGAAAAAATCAAGCAGGCCGCTGAGATACTGTCGAAAGCGAAGAACATCGTGGGCTTTACGGGTGCCGGCACTTCGGCTGAAAGCGGCATCCCGCCTTTCCGTGGAGAGGGCGGCATCTGGAACCAGTATGACCCCAACTCATTGGACATCGACTTCTATTACCGCCACACCAAGGAGTCGTGGAAAATCATCCGTGAGGTATTCTATAACTTCTTCAGCAACAAGGACATCAAGCCTAACCCCGGGCACCTCATCCTGGCCAAATGGGAGAAGGAAGGCCGCCTGAGCAGCGTCATCACGCAGAACATCGACGACCTGCACACCGTTGCGGGCAACAGCATCGTGTATGAGTTTCACGGCAACATGTCGCGCTTCATCTGCACCAAATGCGGACACAAGGTGGATGCCAAAAGCCTGACACTCACCGATGAACCACCCCGTTGTGCCCAATGCGGCGGCCTGATGAAGCCCGATTTCATCTTCTTCGGCGAGGGTATCCCCGAGGATGCCTATTACGGATCGGTAGGCGCAGCCGAACGCTGCGATGCCTTTGTAATCATCGGCACCTCTGGACAGGTCAGCCCGGCCAATATGATTCCCGGCATCGCCAAACGCAACGGCGCGAAGATTATCGAAATCAACATGGAGCCTTCAACCTACACGAACCACATCACAGACATCTATCTCGAAGGCAAGTCGGGCGAGATTCTGCCGGCAATTGACGCGCTGATGACGCGATAGTTGCTGAAAAAACAAGTCCTATGCAGATTCTGTCCCGCAACCGCACCTATGTCTTCGACCAGCCTGTCGTTATGGGCATCCTTAACGTAACCCCTGACTCTTTTTCCGACGGCGGGCGTTATAATCAGATGGATAACGCCTTACAACATTGTGAACAGATGATTTCAGATGGTGCCGATATTATCGACATTGGAGGCTGCTCCACCCGCCCCAACAACGCCATTGCCACCAATAATGAGGAATTGGATCGCGTAGCCCCCATACTCAAAACCATAAGAAACGCCTTTCCTGAAGTTTTGATTTCCATCGACACCTTCCGCAAAAACGTTGCAGAGGCTTGTCTCAGCGAGGGTGCAGACATCATAAACGATATATCGGGCGGGATTTTCGATGCAGAGATGTTGCCCTATATCGGCAAACAACATATTCCATACGTGATGATGCATTGTGTAGGCACTCCGGAAACGATGCACCAATACACCCTTGCTGGCGACATCCACCAAACCGTGAAGGACTTCTTCGCACAACAATGCACGACTTTGGAGGCCTACGGCGATCAGCAAATCATTCTCGACCCCGGCATCGGATTTGGCAAAAGCATCGAATCCAACTATCGGCTCCTGAGCGATTTGAACCGCTATCGTTACAAAAACCTCCCTGTCCTCATCGGAATTTCGAGGAAGTCGTTAATATTTAAGGTATTGGGCACCACGCCACTTACTGCCGAGAATGGAACAACAGTATTGAACACCATAGCTTTGCTGAATGGTGCCGACATTTTGCGAGTCCACGATGTGAAAAATGCCAAGGAAGCCTTAAGTTTGATACAAACTTTTCGTCAAAGTATCGGAAAAACCTCGTAATTTTGCAGCAAAATTCATGCTATGATCGACCTCTTCATCCAAGTACGCATCTTCGACATCATCGATATATTTTTAGTGGCGTTGCTCTTTTATGGTCTCTTCCGTTTGTTGAAAGGCACCTCCGCCATGAGTATCTTCATCGGTATCGTTGCCATCTTCCTCATCTGGCAGTTGGTCAAAGCCCTACAGATGGAGATGCTGACGGCCATCCTCGGAGCCTTCGTCAGCGTCGGTTTCATAGCGTTGATTATCATCTTCCAACCAGAAATACGACGGTTCCTGTTCACCATTGGTGATCAGGCCCGTGAAGGCAAGTTGGCACAAAGGTTTAAGTTTCTCAGGGTGAGAAGCAATGTGGACTTGGACATCGATTCGGTGGCTAAAGCCTGCCAAAACATGTCTGACATCAAGCAAGGTGCTTTGATTCTGCTCACGCGAAAGAACAATCTGGACGACATCGTGACGACAGGTGTAGTGGTCAATGCCGACATCAGCAACTCATTGATTGAGAATATCTTCTTTAAGAACAGCCCTTTGCATGATGGTGCCATGATTATCCGCCACAACCGCATCACGGCGGCACGTTGCATTTTACCTGTCACGCAAAAGACCAACATCCCTGGTCACTATGGCCTACGTCACCGCGCCGCCATCGGCGTGACAGAAGACAACGACTGTATCGCCCTTGTCGTTTCAGAAGAAACCGGCAATATCAGCATGGTGACTGGCGGCGCAATACAAACTGTAAAGGCTTCGGAATTGAAGGGTATAATCGAGAAAGAGTTGATGAATTAATTGCCGTCGATTTCAACAAACCTGTCGTCCTCAGCATAGCGCAGTTCCTTCTTGTAGGGGTCGTAGCGCAACAAGTCGCGATCCAAATAATCAAGATTTTTCTTCCTCATTCCTGCATCGACAAATTTGTTCATCATATAGTCGTAAGTGTAACCTGCATATAACTTACCCAAATATACGGCATAGTTATACACGTCTTTAAGTTTCAGCGTATCAATGGAATAGTTATAATCCAACTGACCCGTCCAGAAAGAATAGTCGGTATGGGAATCAAAACCGTCAATCAGATTGTGCTCACAAAACAGCACGGGTTTCCATTCGCCATCGTTAATCTCGAACCATGAAGCCACATTCACCGTGTTTAATGGGTAATTGTAGCTGTATTGATCGGTATCGCTAAAGAGATAGTCTTCATACTCGGTGATACGTCCTGAAATCTCCATACGCGAAAGCATCACCAGCCAATGAAGCGAGTCAACCCGCACATTGTCAATATTTTCAGGGATATACACTTCCACTCTATAGGCTCCCATCGCATCGGCATAAGCCCTATACATCAAATCCAAAAACAGGTCTTGACTAAAGTCGTTCAGAATCTCCGTTTTCTTATTCAATTGGGTACTGTATTCAACCTTCACCTCTGCTTTCTCGGGGAAATAGACGGCTGCCTGTATATCACTCCGCTCCTCAATATAGCTCTTGGCCAATTTCAGGTCGGTACGGCACCCCGTCAGCAGCAAGGTGAGCAACATTCCTATATATAATGCACCTTTTCTCATGATCAAATTGTTGTATCAAATAAGTCCATCTGCACACCATCGCCCTGAGGCTTTTCAATCTCCAAGGGCACGTCAGCGGCGTTGGCTTCTGTTTTTTCATCTGTCTCAGGCGTTTCAGGCTCTTCTAACGTCTCAGGTTCTTCTTTTGGTTCAGGCTGAAAAGGCTCCAAGAATTTGAAGCTGTCAATTTCTCTGGTCGACAAGCGCTTGCCCTTGGCCTTATAGCTCTTGATGCCGATAAACTCCTCCACGTTAATCTCATCGTCGGGGAAGCTGTTGCCTGCATCACTCACTTTGTAACTCAGCAACAAACGAGGCAGTTCGTCAGTACTCATGCCCAAATAGCTCGCCTCCGGGTTTTCACCGATAAAGGAGGTGCGGCTGTTCAGTTTGGTATCGGCCTCTATACTGAAGCGTTTCAAGTAGTGCTTTTGTGTCTCCCCTTCGATGTAGACGACCGAGAACACCTCGTCGGGATTGAACATGCGGATTTCTATCATATCATCATCGAAGTGGGTGTTGAGATCGAAGCCCGAAATCTTGAACTCGCCGTTGCTGAAAATCTGCAATATCTTGTCGTCGCCCTCGAACGCTCCCAAATACTGTCCCCGCTTGTCGGCATTAAGGCGGCGCACGGTGTCGTCAAACCAAATGTCACGGGCATTAAGCGTAGAGACACCTTCCCCGCCCTTCTTGATTTCCTTAACCTCATATTTGGTGAGCAGGTTGCCACGTGCGTCGCGACCCTTCACAGCCAAGTCGGCAAACTTGTAATCGACCGTCTTCTGCTTCTTGTTGAACAGCACCAGCGTCACTTTGATGACCTCGGCTTCGCCGTTGGGATTCGACGAGAAATAGCGCACCTTCGATCCGGCCTTACCTTGCGTGAGGTCGTACTCTTTGTCGCGTGTGACACCTTTCACGGCGAAACGCTTCACATAATGCGGAGCCCCATTCTTGCCGTCACGATACACGACATTATAGGTGGTGCGGTCGTCATTCTTATGGAACACATCGATATGGATGACCTTCTGGCCCACAAAGAGTTTCGGCTGCAACTTCACCACAGCATACTTGCCATCCTCGTGGAAAACGATGATGTCGTCCATATCAGAGCAGTCGCAAACATATTCGTAAGCCTCCTTGTTCTTCTCTCGCTTCAGGCCCTCACCTGTGCAGACAAAGCCCTCATCGCGGTTGACGTATAGTTTTTCGTTGTTGGCAGCTACAGCCACCGCCGAGATAATGTCGAAGTTGCGGATTTCAGTCTTGCGTTCGCGTCCTTCGCCATATTTCTCCTTGATGTGCAGGAAATAGTCGATGGTATAGTCCACGATATGGTCGAGGTTGTATTTGGCCTCTTCCATACGCTTTTCAATATCAGCCAGTTGCTCGTCTGCTTTCTTGATATCGAACTTGGAGATTTTGCGCACAGGCTTTTCGCAGAGTTTCTCCACATCCTCGCGTGTAATCTCTCGTTTCAACAGCTTGCGGTATGGGTCGAAGCGGCGTTCGATGCCTGTCAGTTGGTCGTCCCAGGTCTCGTAGTCCCTGTTTTCCAACTCCTTATAGATGCCTTTTTCGAAGAAAATCTTCTCCAACGAAATCCAATGCCAGCTGTTCTCCAGTTCCTCGATGAGGATGCGCAGCTCCCAGCTCAACAGTTCCATCGTGCGGTCGGTACTGAGACGCAAGATTTCACTCACGCCCAAAAACGCCGGATGTTGGTTGACGATGACGCAGGCATTGGGCGAAATCGACACTTCGCAATCTGTGAAAGCATATAAGGCATCGATGGTCTGGTCGGGCGAAACACCAGGATTCAGGTAAATCACGATTTCACAATGCTCGGCAGTATTGTCATCAATTTTCTTGATTTTGATTTTGCCTTTATCGTTGCACTTCACAATACTCTCAATAAGGCTTCCTGTGGTAGTGCCGTATGGTATTTCGCTGATGACCAATGTCTTCTTGTCCTGTTGACTGATTTTCGCGCGGATGCGCACTTTACCACCACGCAGGCCATCGTTGTAGTTGGTCACGTCCATCAAACCACCTGTCGGGAAGTCGGGATACAGCGTGAAGGGCTCGTCTTTAAGATAAGCGATGGAAGCATCAATCAGTTCGTTGAAATTATGGGGCAGAAACTTGGATGCCAAACCTACAGCGATGCCTTCAGTACCCTGTGCCAACAGCAAGGGGAACTTTACCGGCAGCGAAACCGGTTCAGCATTTCTATTGTCGTATGACCGTGTCCAATCTGTGGTCTTATGGTTGAAGACGACCTCCTTGGCAAACTTCGAGAGGCGTGCCTCGATATATCGCGGAGCAGCTGCATCATCGCCCGTGAGGATATTACCGAAGTTACCCTGCATGTCGATGAGCAGATCCTTTTGGGCAAGTTGCACGAGAGCGTCACCAATGGAAGCATCGCCATGCGGGTGGTATTTCATCGTGTTGCCCACGATATTGGCCACCTTGTTGAAACGACCGTCGTCGAGTTCATCCATCGAATGCAGGATGCGGCGTTGAACAGGCTTCAGGCCGTCCTCGATGGCGGGCACCGCACGCTCAAGAATAACATACGAGGCATAGTCAAGAAACCAATTCTCGAACATACCCTTCAACGGTATCACATGATATTCATCCTCCAGAGCATTAGCGTCTTCCACGCCCTCTATAGTCTCGTCCAACGGCTGCTTGTCCAAGGGTTCGTTTTCGGTTTTGTCTTCGATATCCATAAGCATTTTCTAATGGGTGCAAAGATAGGGAAAAAATCACTTCCACAGCCTTAACACCAAAATTTCTCCAATCAAGGCCAACAAGGCTATCAAGGCAAAGAGCTTCCATTGGGAGGACTGATGCGCCATTGCTTCCACAAGGTCGGCAGCGGCAAAGTCGGAAGTGTCAAGAACTGCGGCCACGTCGAAACCCGCTTTCTTGAACTGCGGCTCAATGTCAGCACGATCGACGAAATCCATACGCGACTCCACGCGGTTCTCGTTCCAGGCTGTAACACGGTTCACGGTGTCATTCACCAACAAATCGTAGAACCCTGCTGCGGGCAGGTTGTCGTTCAAGTAAAGATACACCTTGCTGTTACGCACCTCTGAGGCAGGCATCAGTTCAAAACTGCGGTCAGCATTGGCGAAAAGGAAACGATGGTCGCCAGCAAGCCCCATATCGTTCAGCACCAGCATTTTGTCCACTCCGATAGTATATGACAAGTGCCCCATCTGGCCACCCATAAAGGCAGCTTTGACCATAGTCGGGACAAAAATAGCGTTGTCGGCAAAATCACTCCACCGGGGGCTAAGTGCTGTAGCCATCACAAATGCCTGCCCGCTCCCTACTGGTTCAGTCAGAAGCAAAGGGTCGCTGTTTTTCAAAGTCAATAAAGAGGTTAGATTGCCATTGGATTGCAATCTGATATGCTGTTTCACTTTGGGCAGGTCAGGATGCTGAGGCATATCGACCACCATATCGCTGAAGAATTCGTGCTGTAAGGACAAATCCTCTACCGCCGTACTATTGGTGTCGGCCTCAACAAAAGCAAGACCCAATTGCTCATACAGATAGCTGTTGTTTTTCGGGTCGTCCACGGAGGGAAACACCACCAGGCTTGCCCCTTCAGAAACGGCATCCAACAGGGTTTGCTGCAAAGTCTCATTCATCTTCGCCGTCTCATTAATAATGAGCAACTGAGCTTGGGCAATCGTTCCCAAATCAAAGCGTGAAGGCTCCATCAAGGTATAGCGGAATTGCTCGTCATCTTCGAAAAGCAAGGCACAGTTGGAAGCTTCATTTCCCAGCTCGACCACAGAGAGACTTGGCTTCACACTCAGTACAAAGTTATAGCTGTCGTCAAAGGTGATGGGATGATCCATCAACGAGACGCTGCATTTCTGTTCGCCATTTTTTTCAACCACAAATTGCATCGTCAGCTCCGCAGCTCCATTCTTCTCCAAATCAACCGTCGTAGAAGCTGCCATCGTACCGTCCATCGTGAAACTGACAGGAAGGCCCTTCACCTCTTTGCCGCCTTGATTAACAACACGCACTATCAAATCGTTGGCCAAGCCAACTTGCACCATTGGTGACCTCAGCCACACCGAATCGATGTATAAGTTGTTCTTGAACTCAGATACCATCGGGATGACAACCACTTGCATCGCCGTATCCGCCTTTGCTGCCGACAAATCAAATGTATTCTCCTGAAAATCAGAGTAAACAAACAAGGTAAAGCTCTCAAAGCCATGCTGTTTGCCCAACAACTCAAAGCGGTCAATAACCTCACCCATTGGCACAGGTGCGCCATCGGGGTTCATTCGGTCAAGCTGGTCAAGCATCTCCTCTTGGTTCATCGGGTATTCATTCTGAATCTCGAAACTGTTGGTCATCAGTAAATAACGGCTCGACGGACTGAGTTTATGCACCAAATCCCGGGCCGACTGCCGCGCATCTTCAAGCATCGTTGTGCGTTGCGACTGCCCTTTCATGCTCATCGAGTTGTCGATATAAATGCCAACAAGACTGTTGGCGGCATCAACATTAACTTGTTTATCAGGACGATACGGAAAAGCAAAAGCCAAAACCAAGGCCGCGATGAAAAGGCAACGCAACAACAGCGTGACCAAATACTTCAGTTTCCGTGTTTTGGCATTCTCCTGCTGTATGCTGCGCAGTACGGCGGTATTGCTGAAATACACCAGTTTATGCCGCCTGAAATTGAACAGGTGGACAATTATCGGAATCAGCAGAGCTAACAAGCCCCAAAGCATATTAGGATAAAGGAATCGCATGACTCAACCGTGCATCAATAACCAAAATAACCTCTTTTGCTATGCTTAACCCAGCGACGGTCTTTTGAGAAAGAGGCACAAGCGTCGTCAGGCTTGCTTTCCAACGGGATGGCAATACCTAAAGTGACTTCAATGCCGCGTGGCAGACGGCTACCTGTAATCTGGTAGGCATTAACGTTGACGGGCTGTGCCAAGCCTTCCTTCTCTTTTATTGAATAAGTGTCCAGAAAGCCTTGATGATAGCTTGCACTAAGTTTCACAATCATCCCCAACAAGCCGATATCAAACCGACTACGGATACCCAATCCGGCAAAAACGCCGGCATAAACAAGATTCATGTTGGCATCGCCCACATCGATAGTCTCATTCATCTCGACAGGCGCTGTACGTTGGATATGGATCTGTCCAAACATACGCATTCCCCCTTCCGCACCCAAAACAAGATATGGCTGAACAAATGGCTTGATGGCCCAGCGCAACTCAAACGGCAACCGCAAGTCAACATAACTGACATTCATTGAGTAATGCACTTGTGTACCTGAGAAATGTTCGTATTCAATGTCAGTTCCACGTTGCACGTACATCACCTCTGGAGCAATCATCAAAACACTACCCACAGGGATTTCAACGAACAGTCCGCCCGTCGGGGTCAAGTTCATCTTTTGCTTAAGCTGGCTCAATGACGCATTGCCCATATAAAACATCCGCGGCATATTCAATCCGCCTTTGATGCCTACGGCAAGGGGTTCTTTCTTCTGGCTGTTTCGGCTTGTCTGAGCCTGTGAAACTATACTCAAGCTGAACAGCAAACCAATAATCAAACAAAGTTTTTTCATCGCTACAAGTTTTACCAATCCTGACGCGCGGCCTTTCCGTCGCCGTCTTTGTAAATGAAATAGGAACCCTTGGCATAGTGCTCAATAAGGCCTCCCGAATCATCTTCTGTTTCCAAAATGATAGTGGCATACCTGAAATTGAGAAGTCCGTCATCGGCCACCTGACCTTTCATCACCACGCCTCGTTTCATTTTCACGTGATAAGCCTGGCTGTTGGCCTCCATCTCATACGCTTTATTCTCAACGAAATATACTGCAAAAGCATTACCGCTTCCACAAACGAAGACCGTATCCGTAAATGTCTCGGTGGCTTCGCTGAGATCCATTGCCACAATGCCGTTATGTTGTCTTGAAAAGCGCATATATACATTTGGTTCAACGGTTTGCATGGGCCAGTTTTCCACATTGGAAGCGACGCGCAGTTTGGGACTCATCACAAAACTGCCTTCAATTTTAGGCGGTACAGGCCCCTCGGGAATGTTGCCAAACGCTGCGAAGAACTTGCTTTGCAGCGTATCGGGTATCGCTGAAACAATATCATCGATGTAATACTCCGTTCCGATAAGGACGATAGTGCTTTCGTCATTTTTGGTACAGGAGGTCAGCGCAAAACCACCTGCCAAAAGCAGCCATAGGCCAAATATGATTTTCTTCTTCATAATCTCTTATTAACGATTGATAATCACTTTTCTTGTTATTGTCCCCTCTTTTCCATTGACGACGAAGAAATAGATGCCATCAGCACGCACTTTTAGGTCGTATGGAATAGCGGCAGATTCCATGTTATTGACCATTTGGATTTGGTCAATCATTCTGCCAGTCATATCGTACACCTTGACATCGACTTTGCCTGTCAGATGTTCGAAATGAAGCGTCATCTGCCCCTTGTTCGGATTGGGCATTACTCTGAAATCCGCTGATTCTGCCGAAGAACCGAATTCATCAACATCGTAAAACGAACAAACGAACCAATAGCGATTCGACACCCCTTCAGGAGCACAACGGTTGTAGGCCGTAGCACGAAGCCAAACCGTATCTTCGACATAATTCAAGACATACATCTTACATGGCAGACCCACCGGATTGCTGGTGCTGTCGGGTTGCAAAAGCCACAGAACCTCAGGGTTCTCAAATTCCCATGTAACGGAATCCCAATGACAGGCTGAATTGTAATCCCACATAGTAAAGTCATAACTGTTGATTTGAAACTCGGTCGCAGTCACCACCCAATGCGGAGCTATATTGTTCGTATCCAATGGATAAACCTCGGTAGGATGCGGTGTGTAATCAAAATGTACGTTCATCGTCACAATGCTATCGCAACCTTGGATGTTCTTAAAGGTGCGATGATAGGTGCCTGACTGCGTATAGATGTTGTCCTCGGGTACATAAGGGTCGTCAGAACTGAATTCTTTTCCACACGGATCCCAGAAATAACTGTCGCAGTTCTCCTCATCCGACACCGTGAAGTCGTACGTCTCGTAGTCGCTAATCTGAAGTAGCAACACGTAAGTGCTGTCACAAATCTTATCGCCAAACTCATTGTGGAAGGTCATTTCCACTCTATCCTGACTCTCGGTATAAGTCACCCCATTGATGGGCCAGTAGAAGAAATCGCAAGCCACTTTGTTTTCTTCGTGGTAGAATTCTTCATGAAACTTAAGGTCGAGCCTGTGCCTGACATCGCAACCGCCGTCGGGGTCGGGCAGGATTATTTCATCTACCGTGTTCTCGTGATAGGTTATGCCTGTCTTGTCCCATGTCCACGACGGCGTAGTGCCGCGCTCATAGCATTCATACTGGTAAACGACAGGAGGCATCTGATACTCGTCTACAGCAAGTATCAGTTTCTCCACCTTCGGGCAGCCATGATTGTCGATAGTATCGAAATAGGCCACCTGTCCGTCCTGGTCATAAAGTGTCCCATGAAAGTTGTACGACTGTCCCACACAGATAGTAGGATCAATGACGGCTGTATCATTAATGGGATAAACCGTCAGATTGAGGTGGACGATGCTGTCGCAACCATGAATGGTATGGTCGGTATAGGCCTGTTGGCACGATTGGCTGTATTCAGTTCCATAGAAAGTATAGCTCTCTCCAGGACAGATATAGGCTGTGATGGTGGTTTCGTCGTAAGTCGGCCAGTTGTCCAAATGCAAGTAAGTAGTAAGGACGCAGCCGTATTGGGTCTCCGAGATGTGTTCGTATGTTCCAGGCTCGCTCACCGTCTGGCCATAAAAGTCAAAGGTGGTGCCGTTGCATATCGTCTCATATTCGTGTGCCTCCTCGTTGGGATGAACAAGAATGCTGACGCTGACATTCTGCGATCCGCCCCAGCTGTTGTCGGTGATGTGGCAAGTGTAAGTAGTAGTACCCACGGGCGGGTTGGCCACCGGATGCTGCACCGAAGCGTTGCTCAAACTGTTGGCAGGCGTCCAGCTGTAGGAATAGTTGCCTGACCCGCCAGTAGGTAGAGCGTGCAAAGTTGTCGACTCGCCTTCACACAATTCCGAATCGTCGGCGGTGGCTGAGGCACTCATAGCGTCAATATAGACCGTGCAAGTGGGGTCGCCCACCAACACCAACTCACGAAATGAGATGTCATCCAGACCGAAGTCATTCCCGTCACCGTTAGTGTTTTGGTTCAGGATGGTGATGGTGGCTGATGTGGCGGAACCGCTATACCAAAGTTCATAGAATTGTTCCCAAACCATAGTTGATGTTGGAGATGAGAACACCTCCCCAATCTGTGTACCATTGATACTGAACTGTAGCAAAGCCATTTGACCTGCTACACCTGCAAGAGTACAGGTCCAAGTCGAGAAGGCATACCATTTATTGGGAAGCACGCTGATTTGTTCCGTCCACACGTTAGTGCCCGGACTGATGGAGCCATTAATCATCATAAAATTGCCGCTACCACCATGACCGTAGCCATGGAAGTTCTCATGATGCAGACTGGCATCGGAATCAACGTAATAGGTGCCCTCAGCCCACAAGTTGGAATTGTAATCGTAGGCCGAAGTGAAGCCCGTGTTGCCTTGTTCAAAATCACCGTTAACAACACTCTCGTCGCCAGGGGCATAACCTTCGCAAGTATAGGTTGTTGTTACCGTCGGCGATGCAATCGTGACAGGCCCTTCGGTAGTTGACAAACCCGTTGCCGGCGACCATTGATAATACATGGCACCTGAGGCAGTAAGTGTCACCGATTGTCCAGGTTGTATGGTAGCTTCAGGCGGTGTGATGACGACAGGTTGAGCTATAGCCAAGGTTGCCAATAACATCAAGAATGTGGACAAAATCAATTTGATTTTCATAGTGCTTTCCTATTTGCCTGCAAAGATAACAATTAAACCATTCTATTCTCATGAAAACATGCAAATACTTAATTCTTTACCACAACCTTTCGTTTCACCATTCCATTTATTGTCTTGATTTCAACAAGGTAAACAGAAGGCACAAAACCATTGAGGTTCAAACTGACGCTATTGGATCGGTCATATTCATCCCACGCAAGAACCTGTCCCATCATATTGGTCAAGCGGATGCTCTCGATACCTTCGGCTTCTATGGTCACAGTACCTTTGGTGGGATTAGGATAGACATTGACTTCTATTCCGTGTTCGTCAAGTCCGAAGAATACTGCATTGATGGCAATTTGTCTCTCCATCTCACCGCATGATAAAGTGCTGAAATTCGCCATCAGAACTGCGCTCCCTGGTGTTGACACCAACACGAGGCAATAATTATCATGACTCTCCACAATCTGCCAATCAGGATTGCTGATACTCCATTCCACATCGCTGTTGATACCCGTTGTGTCAATATCATAACGATAAATGCCATTAATAAGATTGGAGGCTACGTATACATCATGGTCACCATCGATTAAACCTATCGATTCCGAGTTATTGACCGTCAGGTTGACACGATAAATAAGGCTGTCACATCCATTCTGGCTATAAACGGTATCATAATAAACATAATAGTTGCCAAGTTCGTTGTACATCACGCCATCTATCTCAACGGAGTCGCAGACCGTTCTAAACTGAGTGTAGTACTCTGTGACATTCATATTTACATGTATTGTAACAAGGCTGTCGCAGCCCTGGGGAGTCTGGAAGAGATGGCTGTAATACTGTCCGCTCCCTGAACAAGTATTACCATACCATATAAAACTCTCACAAGCCAAGGTGTCAAACTCATACTCAATCTGCTCGCTAAGGCTGAAGTGCATTGTCACAATGCTGTCGCAACCAAACTGTGATGTGAACACATGAGTATATTGATCACCGTCTTCCTCGAAATAATGCCCGTTCCACCATACTGGTTGACACGAGACCATGCTCGTATCTTTCTCTATTGAAGGGATAATCGTTAAGTTATGGGCAATGATGCTATCGCAATGCGTTCCGACAGTCTGCAACGAATCATAGACTATTGCGTCGGCAAAATATGGCACTCCATGCCAGACAAAACCGCTGCATTCTGTTATAGGTTCGCCTTCCAATTCATACGACTGTCCCAATACAAGATTCAAATAAATCATCGAGTCGCAAACGTCTTCATTGCCTTGAATAAATAACGAATCTATCTGACTCTCTGTGTAAAATGACCCAGGCTTTCTGGGCCATTCATAGGAATCGCAGGCAGTTTGCTGTTCCGTGATTTTGGCATATTCACCGAAATCAAGTTGCAGTTCCACCACGCTGTCGCAATCATAGATGTTGGTCAGCACCACGCTGGCATATTGGGTCTGATCCGATCTATAGAAAGTCATCCCATGCCATTCGAACTCATCATGACACGAGGTAACGGGGGCAATTGTATAGTCACTGTGGTTAATGACAATGGGCTGATGAACCAAATGATAACAGGGTTCAAATACCTGATAGTCGATAGTGGTGCTTTCCGTAACAATCTGACCTGATTCCAACTCATAGGAATCACATGCCGTGATGGTCTCAAGCCATTGGTCTTCTGATGAAATAACCGAAATCATGACAGGTCCAACAATATCGGTGCCGCAACCGTTTTGAGCCATAAAACGCAGCCAATAGCCACTATGGTCGAGCTGCATTGGCATAGTGGGGTCGATGGGTGCATAAGTGCCATTCTGGGTAGGAGACATCTGCCATTGAACCACACGGTCATTCTCATTGTCGTTGCGCCAGTTTACATTCACCTCCGGTAGTACAAGCGACTCTCCCTCACAAATCTGCATGGCGGAAAGCTGCATATTGGCTTCGGGCGTGTCATTTATGTGGAATGTTACAACATTACTATTCGTCTCGCCACAATTATTAATAATGGTATAGCGAAGATAATAAGTACCATAACCCAAATTGTTAGCAGAAGGGTCGAAAGGCGTGAAGGGACCGCTGGCGGAGTTGGCATATTCCCAATGCGCATCGCCTCCATCTACATGATGCATCGCATACTGAGGTACGGTCACCCCAATAGGATTACCTTCACAAGCCGATTGCGGCGCAACAATGTTTTCAAGAATCTCCGGTTCATCGTTGATGGTCAGCACCAAAGTAAATATGCTGTCGCAAATCAATGGATTATTGCTTTCATAGGTATAGGTGTCGGTGCATGAAGCATAATAGGTTTGTCCATTCTTAGGCCACGTAAACGGTCCGCATGACGTGAAGCTTTGGGTCTCAGTATAAGCCTCGCTCAAGGTGAAATGCCATGAAACCTGAATGGTGCAGTTGTTGGATGTAACAGAATCAGCTACATAAGTGCCATCATGGTCACAGTACATGCCGTGATGGTATATGGCATCACAAGCCGTTATCTCGCCTTCGTCAACAGGGTCAATGGAATATACAGTTACCTGAACCACATTCGAAGAATATGCTGTTCCGCAACCGTTGACCGCCTTATATCGAATATAATACCCATTGTATGAATAAGGTATATTACTGTTATTCAAAGCAGCGAACTCACCTGAAGAGGTTGGAGCAATCTCCCAACTCCCAGAGCAAGTGCCTGGGTTGTTATGCCGCCATGTGACCGAAGGCACCGTCAGGTTGAAGGACTCCCCTGCACAAATCCCGGCAGGAGCCGTAATATCACCCACAACAGGAGTGTCGTTCACTGTTATTTGAACAGGGGTGCTTTGCGTCTCACCACATTCATTCACTGCATAATAGCGAATCCAATAACCATTGGATGAATACTGGACATTATTGTTGTTGAAAGCGCTGTAGCTGCCGCTCTGGGTAGCAGCAATCTGCCAGCCCTGATCGGAGATGGTGAAGCCATTGCTCTGTATGGTCGGCGTAGTCAGGTTGAAGCTGCCACCGGCGCAGATTGCCGAAGGCGTTGCCGGGGTTGCGATTGTAGGGGCATCGTTGACATGAATCTGAACCGCATTGCTGGCAGCATTGCCGCATTCGTTAGTAACTTTATAATGCAAATACCATCCATCGTATGTTCTTGGCACATTAAAAATACTAAACAACTGATAGTTACCATTTTGAGTCTGGCTGATTTCCCATGCTCCCGTACCTGTTCCGTCATAAGTGGGAACCGACACATCAAGATCATCGCCAGCACAAATGGCATCAGGAGGTGCCAACGTTGCAACATTGGAAGGAGCCACATTCACCGTCAGTTGCCGCGCTGGTGAGCTGTATACATATCCACAACTCCCCTCCACCATATAGCGGATATACCAACCATTATAAGAAGCCGAAATATTATTAAGATTAAAAGTGGTATAATCTCCATTTTCCGTCGGTGAAGCCACCCAACCTTGACTAAGAATTTGAGATCCGTTAGTACTATAGCCAGGTGCAGTCAGAGTTAAGCTTTGGCCTGCACAAATCGGTTGTATCTGAGGCGTTTGCCCCGTAAAGCTGGGGCCGTTGGTCACCGTGATTTGCACGGCATTGCTATGTCCTTCGCCACAATCGTTTGAAGCTGAATAGCGCACCCAGTTGCCATTCATCGAAAGCGGAATGTTATTCGGGTCGAAAGTCTGAAAAGAGCCGTTTTGTGATGTGCTTTTCTCCCATTGTCCGGATACGCTTGGGTTGACCGTCGGCATAGGAATACCCAAAACACCTCCGGTACATATCGGACCTGGCGATGAGATGTTACTCACCACTGGTGCCTGCCCCACTGTAATATAAACCCAAGCTTCGCCAAAAACACCTTGTGCCGTAAAACCCACGCGGTATTTCAATTGATCCGTTCCAGAAAAAGACGCATCGTTAAAGCTATATTCTATGTTTTTATTGGGAAGCACCGTTGCCTCACCGTGTGCAGGCTGTTGCAGAACCTGCACAATAGCATTCTGAATACCAGGAGAGATAACATCATTGGCAAGCACAGGAATTTCTACAGCTGTTCCCATACATGCCAGCGACCATGAGTCATTGCTCGCCGTCACGCTGTACACCGTATTCGGAGTGAAAGAGAGATGGTCTATGGCAAAGTCGTCTCCCCTACCATGCTCGCCTGTATACGCATCAACAATCTCAATGATGGCTTGCGTGGCATTGCCGCTGTTCCATGTAACGGTCCATTCGTGCCAATCAAAATTGCTTTGAGGAAGCGTATTGTCCGCACCCACCTGAATGCCATTGATTTTCAATCGCATCACAGCAGGATTAGGACTAATTATTCCCATATAATACTGTGACAAATTCCTGACTTGAGCTGAAAAAGTATAAACGGTGTTAGATGTAACTGGGACTGTTTGCCTCCATACCGCCTTCGAAGGATTGAGATTCCCACCAAAACCATTGAAAAGCAGATAATAGCCCGAACCACCATAACCGGTAAGATTTGCCGGCCATCCTACATTTCCCACACCATGGGCCGAGGATGTAACATCATGGATAAAACGTCCCTCCAGGACGCCTCCCCCATAAATACGTTCATAATCCGAATAATTCTGATAAGCATAATTCGTTTGCTCAAAATCGGGGTTGTCGATGAGGTTTTGAGCCAAGGCTGATCCAACAGCAATAAAAATCACTGCAAACAAGGCCACAACAAACTTCATAGTCTTGAAATTCGACATTTTTGCCATTTTGTTTCTACTTTAATTGTATACAAAACGCAATAAACTGCAAAAAGTATACCAATCAAAGGAAATTAATCACAGGTCTCACGCCTTGCGCTTCGCCCAAAAGTCCTTGAAATCGGCATAGTTTTTCTCCAAAAGTGCAGGTGTGTCAAGTGAATAAGGGCACTTCTCACGACAAGCATTGCAATGTTTGCACTTCTCGATTTTTTTCATCTTCTCAGCCCATTCCTCAGTGAGATAAACGCTTAACGGAGCCCTGCGCAACAACAAACTCATACGTGCACAATCATTGATTTGGATGCCCATCGGACAAGGCATGCAGTAGCCACAGCCACGACAGAACTCACCTGCTAATTCAAGACGTTCTTTTTCAATCTTGCGCCACGATGCCGACGAAAGTTCCGGGGCGTGTTCTTGATAAGAAATAAATTCGTCCAACTCGCTATCGCGCTGAATGCCCCAGATGGGCAATGCATGGTCAAACTGGTCAAGGAAAGCATAAGCCAAAGCTGAGTCAGTAATGAGGCCACCGGCAAGGGCTTTCATGCAGATAAAGCCCATGTTGTGTTTGTGGCAGGATTCCACTATCTTTTGGTCTTCATTCGACGAGAGGTAGCTGAAAGGATACTGCAATGTGTCGTAACAATCACGTTCTATTGCCTCCAGAGCCACGCTCTGGCGATGGTTGCTGATGCCGATGAAGCGTATTTTGCCCTGCCTTTTGGCTACACGCATGGCATCGTACAAACCCTGTTTATCGCCTGGACGCGGACAGTAATCCGGATTGTGGAACTGATAAAGATCCAGATAGTCCGTTTTCAGATTGCGCAACGTAGTGTGCAGGTCTTTCCAAAAATCCTCCATTGTGGTGGCAGCCGTCTTGGATGCGATGAGAACCTTACTGCGACGGTCAGCAAAAGCGGCTCCTATTTTTTCCTCACTATCGGTGTAAAACCGTGCTGTGTCATAAAAGTTTATTCCGTTATCAAACGCTTTGTGCAACAGATAGATAGCTTCCTTTTCCGAAATTCGTTGGATGGGCAGCGCGCCAAAACCGTTCTTGTTGACCTTGAGATTGGTCTTCCCTAATGTGATGATTTTCATAGCCTATGACTTTGGGTGACAAAGATATAAAAAAAAACTGATAGCAAACAAATTTTGGCAAAAAAAAACGTTACACCTTGTTTTTTAATCGTTATTTAGTGCTGTTACACAAGAAAAAGACTATTTTTGCAAAAACTTTCAAAATGAGAATCCTCATCCTCAACGGCCCCAATCTCAACCTGATTGGCAAGCGTGAACCTGAAATCTATGGACATACGTCTTTCGTGGATTTTATTCCAAAACTCATCGAAGCATTTCCGCAGCACGAGATTTCCTATTCCCAATCAAACCACGAAGGCACTCTCATTGACACTTTGCAAGAGGCTGACGGGCAATACGATGCCGTGGTTTTGAATCCTGGAGGCTATGCTCACACCTCAATCGCATTGGCCGATTGTATTCGTGCCATTAGCATCCCTGTGGTAGAAGTGCACATCTCTGACATCTCCCAACGTGAGCCCTACCGCCGTCATTCCTTCACCGCTGAAGCCTGCCAAGCATGTTTTTATGGAATGGGATTACAAGGCTATAACAGAGCCATCGAATCATTAGGATAATCCGATTCATTTTTTTTGAAACGCTATGATTTGTGTCTCTATAAGGTAAAATCCTTTTCACGCAACGCGCTGAACTTTTTCTTCCCTCCTAAAATGCTGTCGAAAACAATGTTCCTTTTGTAGATACAACTCACCATCTTGCGATCCAACTGATGTCGTTTGGCACGAAGATCTTTCAACCTATGATAGAAATCCCAATGCGCCTTGAAAACCATACGAAAGTCCTTGTAGCAACCTTCAAAGAGGAACTTGAACGCGGCTATCCAATCGAGCAGAATACGGTATAGGATAATCCGACGCACACGATGTCTGGGCAGGTTCTTCACCAACAGCGACAGGTTATTACGGAAGTTAAGATAGGTTTTTCGAGGTGAGTTCTTCGGCAACGTTCCACCGCCAATATGGTAAACTTTCGACTGCGGGCAACAGTACACTTTGTAGCCAGCATTTTTCAGTCTCCAACAAAGGTCGATTTCCTCCATGTGGGCAAAGAAACTGTCGTCAAGGCCACCCACCTTATGATACAAATCGGCGCGAACGAACATACAGGCTCCTGTGGCCCAAAACACCTCACGCAGGTCATCATACTGTCCTTCATCATTTTCCAGGTTCTGGAACACGCGTCCGCGACAGAATGGATAGCCATATTTGTCAATATAGCCTCCACAAGCGCCAGCATACTCAAATTGCTCTTTATGATAATACGACAGGATTTTCGGTTGACAGGCCGCAATCTCAGGATGGGCATCCATCAATTCAACCACGGGCTCTATCCAGCCTGGAGCCACTTCGATATCGGAATTGAGCAACACATAATACTGAGCCTCAATTTGCCTCAAAGCCAGATTGTAGCCCGTAGCAAAGCCTCCATTGCTTCCATTCTCTATCAAGCGAACCTGTGGAAAACTATCATGCATCAATGCCAACGAATTGTCGGTCGAAGCATTGTCAGCCACGACCACCTCGGCCAAAGTGGGATCACAGTTGGCGAGAACACCTGGCAGAAACTGCTCAAGGAACTTCGCTCCGTTGTAGTTCAATATGACAACCGCTACTTTCATGCTTTCTCTGTATTGTTTCGGTGGTGTTTCCAGCGGCGATGCGACCATAACCAATTGTCAGGATTTGATTTTATGAACCGCTCAACGCAACGCACGTATTTTTCCATAATCTCTCCGTCTGCAGCAGCTTTCGGTTCATCAACGACCAACTCGAAACTCACTTCATACCGTCCCCTACCCGTCCTTATCATACTTACAAAGACCACTGCATAGTCGAGCTTTTTTGCAATGCGCTCAATGCCCGTAAACCAGCAGGTATCCTGATGCAGAAACTCAGTCCAATAATCCGACTCCAACCCATGTGAGGTTTGGTCAGACATCATCAGTACCCCGTTCTGCTTGTCACGCAGCTGCACCAAGCGCCGCAATACCGAGTTGGACTCTATCATCTCCAAATCACAATCCTTAGTGCGCATGTAGAACATAAGACGATCGAACACGTCATTTTTTACCTTCTTGTAAATGCCCAGACCGTTATGTGGGGTCAATTCTGGTATCATTTTTCCAAACCACTCCCAATTGCCCGAATGCGGTATAGCATAAAAGACGTTCTTCTTCTTCTCGTACAATCGTTGCACAAGTTCCAGATTAGTTAAATTGATACGTTTTTTATAGCCACCGGCTCCCATACACATCATCTTGGGTGCCTCAACAAACAAATCGCAGAGATTGTGGTAAAATCTCCGTTCGATGGTTTTGACTGCCTTCAGGCCTTTCTCAGGAAACGAATTCAACAAATTCTTTCTGACCACTTTACGGCGATAATGTGCAATATGATAGACCAAAAAATAATAGATATCGGACTTCAGATAAAGCAACCAGTAAGGGTGAACCGACAGGAAATTCACCCATCCTTTTATAATATGAAAGCCGATTTTCGACATCGCTTATCTCGGGTTGTCATACAGGTCACCAGCGTGCTTGCCCCAGCCTTCCTCGTAGTCGGTCTGGTCAACGCCTTCATCATAATGTTCACCATAGATGCGCGAATAGACTTCCAACTTCCAGCGATAGTTGTTCAGTTCGCCAATCACATCGGAATGGATGAGCTGGTAGTCGTTGGTGGAGTCGTCCTTTGACATGAAGACGAATCTCTTGTTACGCTGGTTGGCCACCACGTAATAATGCCAAATCTGGTAAGGATAGGCTCCTGGTTCGTTGGGACTGTCAACGATTTGGTCAGGCTGACCATATTTCAGGAACACATAACCACGGTCGGTACGAAAGCCTGGAGTCGATGTGTTGGAGAACGAAGCATTGACACGACGCACCGCCGCCAAATAGTCATTAAAGGCATCTCTCGGGTTCAAGGGTGAACGCGTCGACCAGAAGTTGTAAAGATACTGCTGCATTGTCATCTTGTCGTCGGTGCGCACAAGTGAATGCGCATAGTCACGCTCGGCCTCACTGCTAATTGGCTCAAGATAACGGAGATAGCGACGTAAAGTATCAATGTTGTCAATGCTCGTTACAAAAGTATTAGCAATGTTTACTCCTGAAATGTCTCTTATCTTATATCCTATTCCAGGATTGCTGCGTTGGAAAAAAACGCTGTTGGAGCAGATTAACGTGTTCGAGCGATCACGCATTTCCACAACGAGGTAATAGTTGCCCGACGGCAGGTTCTCGATGTCGATGGAGTTGATTAAAGGAGTGGCCTTGGCCACATCGAAACGCTTCGTGAAATAATAGTCCTGCATAAGCGAAGACGACTCGGCAGCTTCAATGTAATAGCAGACCATATACTTACCCTCGTCATACAAACGGTCACTATTGTATAGCTCAGTATAAAACTTCAGCTTGTCGGATGTCGTGCTATAGAATGGAAATACACGCGGGACAAAATCGTAACCACTTTTGGTGCATTCCGAAGGTGTAGTGGCTTTGCTGTAAGAGTCAAACAGCAGAATATCCGAAACGGCGGGCATGTCCTTCGGATAATCCAAGTCGACGGTGACAGAAAGATTCACAGGGGCTCTATCACTACCTTTGTCGGTAATGATGATTTCCATTACATACTCCCCGTTGGCCAAGGGAAAACGCTGCTGATTGACGAATGCACCATCCAGTTTCGAAGTATCGGTTACAATCGGGCTGTCCAACAACACCTTTGAGAACGTTGTCTCTTCACCTTTCTTGAAAGCCGTGATGATTTCAAGAGTAGCCTTAAATTTTCCAGGTTGGAACTCTTTATAGGTAACTGACTTGCACTCAAATGCCAATGCATTCTCAACATAGGGCGTTTGTCCTGGCAGATTAAAGGTGGTGGTTGAAACAAAAGGATTCAACTTTTTCACCTGGGCTTGTGCTGAAATAGCAAAAAGTGCGATTACGAAGACAGATATATACTTTCTCATGGCTACAAAGTGTTTAATTTGTCTTGCAAAAATACCATACCTGTCATTATGTGTCAAGTTTTCAGTTGTGCAAAATTTCAACATTTTTCAACAATATTTTTTTAAGTAGTTATTATTCAAATTATTACCAATTATTTCTCAAATAAGTCACAAAAGCCTGCTCAAGCGTGACCTCGCTTTCGAGAGCGGATAGAATTTTCTTCGTTCTACGGTTGACACCGCTATAAGAGATGCCCTCAAGCACAGCGATTTGGGCATCATTCATGCCCAACATGGCCAGACAGCACTGACGGAAATCCGCAGTGTTCAAATCTGGAAAATCTTTCAGGAAGCGCTGTGAGCAGTCAGTAAAGTTAGCATTCACCGTCCGCACAAGGTCGATGAAATCCACCTCTTTCAGTTTCAGTTTCGGGAACAGACCAACATTCTTAATCATAATGTCGGTCCCTTCCATCATCCCTTTGATTTTTTGTGCAATTTCACTATCATTAAACCCTTGCCAAGCCTCATCAAAGGTATGGTTGGTGACATTCTCGAGTCTTTCGCGTGTGTCGTTAAGCTGTTGCGCCATCTGACTAATTTGCAACTCTTTATCTTCTTTCTCTTTTCTATGCTTCTCCTTGATGTCCGAAATCTGGTTTTCAATGTGACTAATGCGGCTGCGGTTGCGAACGATAATGAAAGCAAGGAAACTGATGACTGCCACAAGCAATACCATCAAAACGGATACTATCTCATTGTTTTCCTTTTTGTTTCCTGTTTCAACAACTTTTAGACTATTGAAATCATCATAAAGGTATTCGATTTCCATTTTCTTGGAGGCCATACGCGACTCACGCATCGAGTTATCGACATAAAACCGCGTGTAATGCAGTTCTTCCTCTGTCCAATTCTTTTGACGGCAAATCTCAGCCAGTTTTGAAGCCGCATCCACACGGGCAAAATGGTCTCCTGTGGCAAAAGCCTTCTTCAGATGCGGATAAGCTGAGTCATATTGCTGTAGTTCAAAGAGCTTGGCTCCCACAGAAAGTTGCACAGTCTCATCCCCTACCGATGCCAATTTTTCGGCTTCTGCATAACGTGCCAATGCCTTATCGTATGATTTCTCTGCTTGATAGATAGCCGCCTCATAACGCAACATGGCAGCCAAGTCGGTCTCTTTCTCAAAATGAACGTAAGCATTCCGGCAAGCCTCCATTGCCTCGTTGTTGAGGCCATATCGATAAAGGATTTCCGACAAACGTGTATAAGTCAATGCTATGAAGCGCTGTGCAAAAGGAAAGTCAGTCCAATCGTTATGTGATTTCATTTGTTCCAAGGCATTCAAATAATGATGGAAAGCATCCACGTCTTCATCAGCGAAAGCATATTCCACACCTTTATAATAATAAGCATTGGCTAAAAGAAAGCGCAAATCCAAATCCTGGGGATACATAGCAACCAGACTATCGAAAAAAGAGATGGTAGGCCTAAGGTCAGGACTCTGTTCGGTCAGGTTACGGGTTTTGTATTGTGCCTGAACTTCACGCAACAACATCTCGTTGGCATCCAATACAGTAACGTTTTTACCTGCCAGTTGCTCCTTCAAAAGGATCAAGCTATCCATTGCCACATAAGGTTGGCTCTCTAACAGAAACTCAATCGTTCTCAATTCTTTGAAATGAAGCGGTGCATTGAAAATATTGAAAGGCGAGCGTTCCCTGGTACAAGCCCAATGAAAGGCAGACACAAAGAAGCATAGTATCATTATTTTCAATATCTTACGCATCTATTTCGAGTTATCATTTGACTTTGCAAAGATAGGCTTTTCGTGTGAAACCGGAATTTTTTTTACTGAAAATTCTCAACCAATTGAAATTTGTTGTATTTTTGCAGCGGAGATATGGCTGAGTGGTCGATAGCGGCGGTCTTGAAAACCGTTAAGCCGAAAGGCTTCGGGGGTTCGAATCCCTCTGTCTCCGCAAGGGCGACTTGGAGTCGCCTTCATAATGTAAGACCCTGCCTAAAAGGGCAGCAAGGAGAGATGCCGGAGTGGTCGATCGGGGCGGTCTCGAAAACCGTTGAACGCTTTGCGTTCCAAGGGTTCGAATCCCTTTCTCTCCGCAAAATTTCAGCAAGTTTTTGAAAACCAACAAATTAAAAAGGTTTCAAAAACTTGCTGAGTCAAAATCGGGTCACTATTATTGATTCCCCTCCATCCGACACCCTTATCCTCTTCTATGTCAAAAACCCCGACACTTGCAAACTTGAACGCCAGCGCATCAAACTCAACCATGTTCACGATAAAAGGGAACGCTTGAAGCTCGGACACCTTCGGGTTCAGCAAATCAATCAGCAACTCTATGAGGGATGGAACCCACTCATAGATAAGTCATGCTTCTCCAAGATAGTTACCCTCGACGAAGCCGCGAAACTATATAAAAAGTCAAATTCAGGTGTGCGCCCCGACAGCCTCCGCAGCTATGATAGCATGATGAAATCCTTTGCCTGTATATCACTGTCAATGGATTCATGGCCGTTTTGAACAGCAAACCTTATATCTCTGCTATCTCATCAACGCTTAACCCAGTGTATTTTGCGATAACTTCATTCGGCAAGCCATCGGCCTTCATTTTGAGGGCTATCTCTTCCTGGCCTTCCTTTCTGCCTTCTATTCTGCCTTCTATTCTGCCCTCCTTTCTACCTTCTTCTCTTCCTTTAATCTCCCCTCTCTTCTCCCCCTTGAGCTCCGCAGTCTTTAGCACACTGTAGTTGTCCCAAAACACCTTTTTGCTGTCCTCATACTGGCGACGCTCGGTCTCAGAATAACGGGCTATCTCCGCCTGCTCAAAGAGTTTTGTAAAAATGCGGTCTTGCAATGCCTTGGGACGTTCCAACAGGCGATAGAGGTTGTGAAGCACAAACATCCACTTGTCGAAAAGCGTCACCAGCTCTTCCTCCGTCTTTGTGAACTTCGGCATTTCCAGGTAGATGAACGTCAGCTTGTCATAGAACACATGGTTGTCCTCCACATCCTTCAGCTTGATCTCATGCCGGTAGCTGTCGGCTGGATATTCTCCGTGGGGGAACTCGAAGTTCAGGATGCCCACCGTGTAGACATCGTCAAGATGATAATCCCACTCGCCTTTCGGGGCCTGCTGGCGTATTGGAGTCGTGGCATAATAGACACTACGGTCCTTGAAAAATGCCTGTTCAGCTTTCTGCATCTCAACGATGAATCTGCTCCCGTCCTTGGCCATGCAGTAGACATCAAAGACGGAACGGCGGTCGCCGTAACCGTCGCCCAGGCTCTCGCCATTAAGGTACTGCACATCCTCTATCTCCTTCTCGTTGCCTTCGAGCAGTGCGTTGAGGAAGCTGATGAGCAGATCCTTGTTCATCTCTGTGCCGAACAACTTCTTGAAGCCGAAGTCGGTGTAGGGGTTGATGTATCTCTCTCCTGTGTCTTGCACCATAACCGTCCGAATTAAAGTTTTGCGTTGCAAACTTACGAAGAATATTTCATACGGAACACTTTTCTGGAAAAAACTTACCTTTTAAGTAACTAAGTAAGTAGATGCGCAAATTTAGTTTTCATAATAGACTACCAGACGTACTTTGCATCACTGCGAGACACGAAGCAGTCCAGTCAATCAGCTTATACTCTGGATTAACTTCGTTGAATCTTCGATTTGCTTCGCTGTTCCTCCTCGCAAATCATCAGATTCGACGAAACGAAGTGAGTCAATGACGCGACGCGAGAAAAGTCTTGTAGTAAAAAATGATGCAGTTTAATTTTGAATAGTTTGTTTTGTGATGTTGTCACAAGTGTCTGGTTTTGCCCTGTTTTTGAGGCCAAAACTATTTTTCACATACCAATGGCAATGCGTTGCCATATTGTTGTGCCCTGCTTGCGCCCTGTCAGAGTCGTAGCAAGCTCGATTATTGTCCCTTACTTCTTCCTTACTTATCCGATAGTTCTTCGATAAAAAATCGAACAACTAACGAACAACTAACGGACAACTAACGGACAACTATCGAAGAAATAAAGACGCTACTTGCTCTCTGCCTGCTTTTAAGTTGTTGGCATCCCCTTGACAGCTACTTGGGTACGGCTTGGGTAAGCCGCCAGCCTTCTTCACGTCTACCCCGAACAGGTGTCTGTGCGTCTTGACGGTATATTCTTCATAAACTTAAGACAGTCCCTGCATTAAGATATAACGCCATAGTAAAGGAGTCCCAAAATACTTGTAGGCCAACGAAGAACGGGTCAATGTCCCAAGAGCTTGGCACATGATGATGGCGTATTTAGCACGATAAGGAGTTCCTCATCGGAGGCTTCCTCAAGAACTTTGTTGAAACGTTCTTTCTCTTTTTGGTATCGCTTTTCGTCGTACTCATAGCGATTGATATTCCTTTCCTCAAGTACAATGAAAATTACAGCAACTATTGCAACTATGGCCGTCGCGAGGAATGCAATTCGTAACGGCTTTTTCTGATTAATCGAAGAAGGCTTCATTTTTAGTTTGTAATAAACGTGAGTTCGATATAAGCAATCAGAAGAGAGCCGGTTGGTTATCGGAGATGGTCAATCGACAATGAGTGGCTGACAACTTAAAACAGTCCTAAATTATTAGCCCGTCAACTTGAATCAGTCGTTAGGCGCTGAAGTGACCACCA
>JAILDR010000217.1 GCA_024689285.1 Bacteroidales bacterium
GTCATTCCCTCTTTAGGTTGACTGTTCTACTGCAATGCTGCTTCGAGGTGTATTGTTTCTAACTTCGATACACCCTCGACTCACCCTCGACTCACCCTCGACTCAGGGTTAAGACGAAAAAGGGCAGCAGTTTAACAATCGCTATAGTACAAAGTACGACTGGTTTTCGCCAACCTTTCTCATTGTCGCATCCCACACGGTACTCTACACTGAAACGGGTCTGGTACATGCGCCAGAGCTTGTCGGCACCGATTCTCGGGTCCATCTCCCTGACCTCGCGCACGACCTGGACAACAAACCGCTCTATCGCAAGTCTGCGGAACAGAAGGTCGTCATCGCGCTTGTACTCTTCCGTCTCTTTTTGTTTCTCTCCATTTTTGTTGACGTTTGTGTCAACTTTTTTCAGCGTAAGACAAATTCTTTCAAGACAACCCACTTACATCCCCCATCTTTTGAATCTTTTTTGTAGTTTTGTAACCAAAGAAATGAATAGTAGTTTATGCAAACCCCTGATATTCAAAACATATTAGCCGAATTAACCCGCTCCATCGGGGAATCGCCAATTGACATTCTGCCCATCGCTGAATCTGGATCGGCGAGAAAGTATTTCCGTGTCATTACTGAAAGAAGTAGTCTGATTGGCACCTTTAGCAATAATGTTGAAGAAAACGAGGCCTTTCTCAGCTTTTGCCGGCATTTTCATGGACTTGGGCTGAATGCGCCCGAAGTCTTTGCCGTAAACGAAGAGAGAACCTGCTACCTGCAAAGCGACTTCGGAGATGACAACCTTTTTGCACATGTGCAGAAGGCTTTACTATCGGGCGGCCCTTCGATGGGCTCAGGGACCTTGATTTCACTTTACAAGAAAGCGTTGAGCCATCTGGTGAAGTTCCAAATAACAGGTCATCAAGGTCTTGACTACTCGAAGGCCTACCCCACCGAACGCTTCGACCGACAGGCCATCCTCGACGACCTGAACTACTTCAAATACTACTTCGTCAAACCGCACGAGGAAATCGACTTCAACGAAACGCGCTTGGGCAAAGACTTTGAGGCTTTCGCCAATTTCGTCAGCCAGGCTCCCTGCGATTTCTTCATGTACCGCGACTTCCAGTCGCGCAACATCATGGTAAAGGACAACGAACTGTATTTCATTGACTTCCAAGGCGGAAGGAAAGGCCCCTTGAACTATGATGTGGTCTCGCTGCTCTATCAGGTGAAAGCCCAACTGCCTGAGGCCATCCGCGATGAACTGGTACAATATTATAAGGTGGAGCTGTCGCAATACGTCAGCCCCGAAGAAGTGAAGTTCGACACCTATCAGCCTTATTTCGTCTATCTCAGACTGCTGCAAGTGCTGGGTGCCTATGGCTTCAGAGGCTTGATACAGAAGAAATCCCACTTCATAGAGAGCATCCCCTACGCCTTGAAGGAATTGAAGACCTGGAATGAAAAACACCCATTAAACGATTACCCCGAACTCCAAAACATTATCTCCCAACTATCCACTCTCAACTATCCAACTGCTCTCAACCCTAAACTCTCAACTCTAAACTCTCAACTCACCGTCACCATCAACAGCTTCTCGTTCAGGAAAGGCTATCCCAACGACTTCAGCGGCAACGGAGGCGGCTTCGTGTTCGACTGCAGGGCTTTGCCCAATCCCGGACGCGAGCCTGAGTTCAAGACCAAGACCGGGCGCGATTGGGAGGTCATTGACTACCTGATGGCCAAACCACCCGTCCTTGAGTTCCTCGACCATGTGAAGTACATCGTGAAACAAAGTGTCGACAACTACTGCGAACGTCATTTCAGCAACCTGATGGTCTCCTTCGGCTGCACAGGGGGGCAACACCGTTCCGTCTTCTTTGCCCAAACGATTTATGAATGGCTGAAAGCGACTTATCCCGACATCCATCTGGTATTAAACCACATAGAACGCAAAATCAAGGAGGAGCACAACGCATGAACCACGACACCACCGCAATGATATTGGCCGCCGGCCTCGGCACAAGGCTCGGAGCCTTGACTCACAACCGTCCCAAGGCTTTGGTCGAACTTAACGGCAAGCCGTTGTTGCAGCATTGCATCGAAAAGCTGACAAATAACGGTTTCTACCGTATCGTCATCAACGTACATCATTTTGGAGAGCAAATCATCGATTTCGTGGGAAGCCATCATTTCGATGCCGACATCATAATCTCCGATGAGCGCGACCTGCTGATGGACACTGGCGGCGGCATCATCAAGGCTACTCCCCTTTTCAAAGGTTCCAAGGCCGTGCTAATCCACAATGTGGACATCATCAACAACGTCAACTTTGAAGTGCTCAACCAGCAGTTCCTTGTTTCAGGCGACGATGCCTGGCTACTGACGCAAGACCGGGCATCCAATCGAAAATTTCTTTTCAATGCCGACCATCAACTGATTGGATGGAGAAACAAAGCCGACGGCAGTTTCAAGTGGGTATACGACAGTTTTGGCGAGTATCAGGAAATGGCCTTCAGCGGCCTGCATTTCTTCCGCAGCGACTTGTTCGCTGAGTTTGAAGTCAAGCCTCAGAGCGTCATTGACTTATACCTCAAATTAGCCAAAACTAACCGCATCATTTCCAAACCCATACAACCCGACTATTGGTTCGACCTGGGCAAACCAGAGCAACTTCATATCGCCGAAAACCAACTAAAAGCAAGGCAACAATGATCAACGACAGTTTCATACAACGGATTGCTCAACATATAAAAAACCACCACGACCTTGCACTTCAAGAACTTACGGTGGTATTCCCGAACAAGCGGGCTGCTTTCTACTTGCGTAACGCCATCAAAAAAGAATGGCAGCAAACCATTTGGTTGCCACAGATGCTGTCCATCGAAGAGGCCGTAACGCAATGGAGCGGCATGAAACTCGTCGACAATATCGACATGCTTTTCGAACTCATCGACATCGACGCGGAGCTGCACAAGGAACAAAACAGCGACCTCAGCGTATTCGGCAGTCAGGCAGCACAGATGGCCAAGGATTTCGACGAAATCGACCAATATGACACCGATGCCCAGCACCTGTTTCGTTATGTGGTGGAGAACAAAAAGTTGGAAATCTGGAACTTCGACGAAGCCCGAAGCAAGGAAAAAGAACTGAAATACCTCAATTTCTTCACGTCCCTTTATGACTACTACGTCCGCCTGCGCGAAAGGCTACTGGCCAAGCAGCAAGGCTACTACGGCTTGATTACCAGATGTTTGGCACATCTTTCTGATGAAGAATTAGCCGTAAGAATCGGCGAACGCAACATCATCTTCGCCGGTTTCAACGCCCTGACTACCACCGAGGAACGCATCATCGACAAATTAGTCAAGATGGGCAAAGCGGAAGTCATCTTCGACTACGACCACTATTACACCGACGACGCGAACAACGAAGCCGGTCTCTTCGCACGACGCTACCTTACCTCTCACCCCGACTGGATGGAAAACACCTTCTCTGACAAACTCAGCCAAGAAGAGAAGCATATCCATATTGTCAGTGCCAGCGGTAATGTTTTACAAACCAAGGCTTTGCAGACAAACCTTCAATGCAACCACGAGAAAAACACCGCCATCATCCTGGCCGACGAGAACCTGCTCATACCCGTCCTGAATGCCATACCCAATACTGAGACCTATGCAGACATCAAGGTGTCTATGGGCTACCCCATCAAGAAGACACCTGTCAATCAGTTGGTCTCCAGTTACTTCATGCTTCAACGCAAAAACAAGATAACACGAAAGGTCACCCAAAACGGCAAGGAGTGCGTGGTGGAAGGCTGGTATCTATGGCCCATACTGCAAGTTATGGACAGCGAATTGGTAAAAATAGTGTTCACTCCAAAAGACCTTGCTGTCTTTGAGCAATGGAAAAACGATGCCGTGAGCAAAGACAAAAAATTCATCTTCGAGGTGCACGACATTGATTCCATGGAAGAAAGCAAAGACATACAAACCTTCCTGAGACTGATGCTTAACGAAACGACACACCCTACACCAGAGTCTGTCTTACATACGCTCAGCTCTCTTTTGCAGTTCATAGCCGACAAGATACAGTCTCGCAAGGAGAAAGAGCAATTGCTGTTTCTGCTCAATCAAGTGAGTGCCGTGGGGCAAAACATCAACCGAATCATGCAAGTGGTAGAGCAGCATAGCAATTATGTAAGCGACATCAACAGCCTTGAAATCCTGTTCAAGTTATTGACGGCCAACACTTCCATCAAGCTCAACAGCAACAGCACTGAAGGGTTACAAATCATGGGTTTACTTGAAACCCGAAACATCGATTTCGACCGTTTGCACGTGCTGAGTGTCAACGAGGGCATCCTGCCTACCGACAAGTCGCAGGGGAGTTTCATTCCTCATTTCATCAAACAAGAGTGTGGTCTGCCCGGCTACACCGAGAAACAGGCTGTTTTCGCCTATCATTTCTATCGTTTGCTGCAATACGGAAAAGACATTTATCTTTATTACAACAACTTAGGAGAACTTTCGGGTGGCGAAGCCAGTCGCTACATTTTACAAATCAAGCACGAACTGTCACAACACCCCAACATTCATATCGACGAAAACTCTTTTAGCAACGACACAGGGGCAACCACAAAAAGCAAGGCCATAACAGCACAGAAAGCCAACGCGTTGGAGCGGATTCATTATCTCCTTCAAGAGAAAGGCCTTTCACCCTCTGCACTTTCTACCTACCTCACCTGCACGCTGAAATACTATCTCAAATACATCGAGCAAATCAAGGACAACAGCCTCGAAGAAGAAATCGGTGCCGATGTGATTGGAACCGTTACACACAAAACGCTCGAACTTTTGTTCAAACCATACGAATCCAAAGAAGGAAAATCACAAATCATTGACAAAGAGCTGTTTGACAAGGTCATCATGCCACAATGGGAAGCCAAACTTGCCCAATCCGTGGAGGAAGAACTGAAGAGCGGCTTCCCCGATGTCGGGTTCAATTACCTCAACAAAATCACCATCCGACAGCAGTTGCAGAACTATCTGAAATACATTTCCAAGCAACTCAAAAACAACACGCTGATCATCATTGCCCTTGAACACGAGCTGAAAGCCAGATGCCCAATCACTTCTGGAGATGTCAAAGTGGCTGGCTTTTCCGACCGCATCGACCGTTGCGGCAGTCTCATTCGTGTCATCGACTACAAAACGGGGCATGTTGAGCCTTCCGACTTGAAAATTCCTGTAAGACACCGAGACGAAACCGAATTGGAATTTATTAAGCAGATTCCCGAAAAAGCGGTGCAACTATTGCTTTACAAATACATGTATCTCAAAGAGAACCAAAGCATTGCTTCAAATCAGGTAATCGCTGCCATTCATGGTTTACGCTATAGCAACACCATCGAATTTGGCTTGGCCCAAGCCAAACCTACCAAGAACGACGATGTCCAACCTTTCTTGGGTGACGACACTTTCATTGTCGATATGGAAGCCCTGTTAAAGGCTGTTGCAGAAGAAATGCTTGATTCTGAGGTTCCCTTCGTGCAGACAGAAGACGAAAAACGCTGTAGAAATTGTGATTTCAAGGGAATATGCGGGCGGTGAGCAATCAACCCAGCACTATCTCCGAAACCACTTCCTTTCCTACCAAATCATTCAAATTCTTAAGCAACAAGGATTTGGAATAACTCAATTCGCTCCGCAAGGCATCGCTGTCAACACGGACATAAAGCACATGATTACGGACGGCAAGATCAATGGTGTGTGAGGCGATGAACGGACCCACCACCTTTTTCCACGAGTCGACGGCCTTCAACTCATCAATGTAATCCGGGCCTTTGTATTGCTCGAAGAATTCTTTGATGAGTTCACCCACTGTACGCACGTCAAAGTAAGCCATCGCCACCTCCTATCTCCCTGACACGACCTTTCTCAACCTCAAAAATCTTGTGGTCGATATTGGTGTTTTCAAACAATTTTTCTATCCTTTGCTGTTGGGTATCAGTAATAAACACTTGTCCAAAATGATCATCACTTACCAAACGGACAAGTTTCATCACGCGCTGGTCATCCAACTTATCGAAGATGTCGTCCAGCAGCAGAATCGGTTTGTAGCCAATCTTCTGATAATTGAACTCAAACTGCGCCAGACGGATGGACACCACAAACGACTTCTGTTGTCCTTGCGAACCGAATTTCTTCAAAGGGTGACCATCGAGGGTAAAGTCCAAGTCGTCCTTATGGACACCCACGTTGGTATACCCTGAATAGCGGTCCTGCTGCAAATTCTCCTCCAGCAACTCGTTCAGGGGTTTCTCATCCAAACGCGACTGATAAATGACATTTACCTTCTCCGTACCTCCCGAAACTATTTCGTAGTAATGCTGAAAAATGGGCAAAAAATCCTTCAAAAACTGACGGCGTTTCCCATGTATGTCGTCTGCATGTTGTGCCAACTGGTCTTCCCAAAGGCGGAGCAATTCGCGGTCGAAGGTGCGGTTTTCGGCAAACTGCTTCAGCTGCATATTGCGTTGCAGCAAAGCACGGTTATATTTCAGCAAAGCATTGAGATACAACGGATCAAACTGAGAGATTACGCCATCAATAAATTTGCGGCGCAAGTCGCTGCCCTCGTTGATGAGGTCGCGGTCGTAAGGCGAAATCATCACCAAAGGAAACTTGCCGATGTGGTCAGAAAGTCGGTCGTATTCCTTTTTATTAAAGCGGAACGACTTCTTCGCATCGCGTTTCTGCACACACGACACCATCTCATCATCCTTCCCATCGTGGGCATACACTCCGTGAATGGCAAAGAAATCCTGATCGTGGCGGATGTTCAGCTTATCGGTTGCGCCGAAAAAACTCTTGCAGAATGAAAGGTAATAAATCGAATCGAGGATATTGGTCTTTCCTGCACCATTGAGACCCACAAAACAATTGACGTTTTCCGAAAACAGCAGGTCGGCCGTTTCGCAATTCTTGAAGTTCGCCAGTTTCAGCTCGTGGAGATACATGGTCAGAACTTGCTCAAATCCAGACGAAGACTGAGGAAATGGGGTGATCCGACAATATTGCTGCGCGAATAGGCATAATCAATTTGAAAAGCCTTAATTCTGATGCCAATACCTGCCGAAAGGCCCACCAATGACCGTTTTTCCGGAACTTTCATATTATAATGGTCAGCATAATTGTAGGAGGCACGAATCAACAAGTTCTTGCCAATCTCCAACTCACCACCGATAACAAGATGACAGCCTAAGTTAGCAAAAAACATCGCCGTCTTCGAAGGAGCGGTGTAATCACCCGTGATAGGATCGTAGCTTTCCGACAGGTGCAATGGGTCGATATAAGACTTGTTCCAATGCAACATATCCTTGAAGCCCAAGACTATCGTCAAAGGCAAGTGGTTCAATTTCTTTGAAGCCGTCAGATCGAGAGAGAGCGGAAGCCATTGCTCGTCATTCTGCAAATCAACGATGAAGAGCTGACGGCCAATATTACGTCCAGCAAGAGTAAAAGCCCAATTCGAATAAGACCAATACGTGACAGCCACATCAGCTCCCAAAGCACCGGCACGGCCTGATTCATACTGAACGCCAACATATTTCAAGTTGGCGCCAATGCTCCATTTATCGGTCAATTCACGGCCCCAACCAATAACGACTGCATAGTCGGACGCGAGGAAAGTACTACCATCTGTAGCACCACTCTCGTCGGCATAGGCCATTTCGCCATAATTGTTGTATTGCACCGTAGCAGCAAAACTACTAACTCCATTAAACGTATGGCTGTATTGCGCCATAGCATAATTTGTGCCCAACTTGAAATCGCCGACATACGACAACGAAATCTGGTTGTTCATACTTGGACAGATGCTTGACGGATTGAAGAGTACAGTCTGCAAGTCACCATCGTGCATAGGCAAGGTCATGTTTCCCATAGCCGCCATCCGGGCCGTATGGGGACTGGTCAAGGTGCGATAAAGGCCATCATAAACCTGGGAATAGCCTTTTGTCCCAGCGAGAGCCATCAAGGTGCAAAAAGTTATGGTAAATAAACGCTTCATATTTCAGGGTTTAATGAATAACGAAACCGCAATCAATTTATTGTATTTCAAAAACATCATTTGTCAACCAAGCCCAAGCCTGTCTTAACCAATTTTCCGTTTTCGGATAGTTGTTTGGCAATTTTGTCGAGCATACCGTTCACAAAACGGCGGCTCTCCGCAGTGCTGTAAAACTTTGAAATCTCAATATACTCGTTAATGGTCACTTTAACGGGAATGCTATGGAAATCACAAAATTCCGTCAGAGCCATGAAAATCAAGATTTTGTCCATCAGCGCAAGGCGACCATAGTCCCAATTGGCAGCATTCGACTCCACCAATTCCTTAAACTCATTGCGATGCAAAATAGTCTTACGGAACAAGTTGACGGCAAACTCTTTATCTTCGTTTACTTCACGATTCTCTGTGGCATACACAGGGGGCAACTTCGATTCCTCATTGAAACTGGTACGCATTTCGCTAACAAACTTCCATAGCAGATAAAGCCCTATCTGGTAGTCGCTGTTGAAGCTCAGTTTACGGTCTGCAAAATAGTCGTACAACCAGTCGTCTTCGGCCATGTGATTATCGATAATGGCAATCAGGAACTTCCTATCATCCTCAAAGCTATCCCTCCCATTTTTCATATATTCCTGATATTCAGGATATGCTTTCATACGCCCATAAAAAGCGCGTATAAAATCATCGCGGTCGTCGCCCCAGTTGATTTTGTAGTATTGTTCTAACTGCTGCAAGTGCTTGTTGTTTTCCAAAACATTGAGAATCCGATTGCTGATAAACTTCAAATTGGGATTCAAGTCTTCCTCAGTCGGGAAAATCTTATGACGGTTTTCCTCGATGCGTTGATCGGAGAAGCGTTTAACCTCCACCCAAAACGAAAGCAGGTAAATGAATAGCTCATAAAGACCGTCAATGTCCTTGAGCAACTGGCGTTCAGCCTGCGAGATGTTGGTTTCCTGTGCCTGATGATAGGCATAAAGGTTCTGCAACACCTTGACTCTCAAAAATCTTCTGTTCAGCATAATCTGTCTTTTGCTTGAATTAGAATGCAAAGGTAGTAATTTTTCCGCAAAACGCTTGACAGTACATAAAAAATGACTAATTTTGCGTTGAAAAATCCATGAAAACTAACTCAAACTAAAGAAATCACCATGAAGAAAAAATTTATCTGCCCCATCTGCGGGTATGTACATGAAGGAGAGGAAGCCCCCGAACGCTGCCCTCAATGCAAGCAAATCGTTGAATGGAAAGTCGTCGACGAAAAAGCGGCCTTAAACTTCGTCACCGAGCACGTTGTCGGTATTGCCAAAGGCACCGGCGACGACATGATTAAAGACCTGAACGCTCACTTTATGGGCGAGGCTACCGAAGTAGGAATGTATCTGGCGATGAGCCGTCAGGCCGACCGCGAGGGCTATCCCGAGATTGCCGAGGCTTTCAAACGCTATGCCTTTGAAGAGGCCGAACATTGCGCCAGGTTTGCCGAGTTGCTGGGCGACGTAGTGTGGGACACCAAGACCAACCTCTACAAGCGAATGATTGCCGAATGCGGCGCCTGCGAAGACAAGATGCGCATTGCCCGAGTGGCCAAGGAACGGAACCTCGACGCCATCCACGACACCGTCCACGAGATGGCCAAGGACGAAGCCCGTCACGGCAAAGGCTTTGAAGGACTGTATAAACGCTACTTCGGAGAATAATCTTGAAATCTTAAATCTTTTAATTTGTAATTACAATGATTAGCAAGAAATTAGCAAAAGCCATTAACGACCAGATCAATGCTGAGATGTGGTCGGCTTATCTTTACCTGAGCATGTCGCAAGACATCTATGCCAAAGGTTTCAAGGGCATCGCCCATTGGTACAAGGTGCAATTCCTTGAGGAGCAAGCCCACGCCGCAATTATGATCAACTACTTGCATTCGCAGGACGAAAAGGTCATCCTCGCCCCCATTGCCAAAGTACAAACTGAATGGGAGAGCGTGCTCGCTGCCTTTGAGGACACCCTCAACCACGAAAAGAAGGTGACCGCTATGATTAACAACCTCTGCGACATTGCCGACGAGGACAAAGACCGCGCCGCAGCCAACTTCCTGGCTTGGTTCATCGACGAACAAGTGGAAGAGGAAGAGAACGCCCGCGATCTCATTGCACAGTGCAAGATGATTGACGGCCACATGGGCGGCATGATAATGCTCGACAAAGAGCTCGGTGCCCGCCAATATCACACACCCTCTCCGTTGAAATAATCAACTGGATGAAAACAAATTAAAAAAGGGCGACCCGAAGGCCGCCCTTTTCTTATGGAATCAAATCCATTTCACTAAGGGGAAATCCTGACGATGCGGCAGCATCTTGTTGGTGGGGAATACACGGAAAGTGAAGTCGTACACTCCGGCACGCGTAATCGGCATTTTGATGTAATATTTCACCCATCCATCGCCTGAATCGACGAGTTTCATTTCCTCCACCGCCTTGATTTTCACATCCGAATCATTTTCCTTTTTTCCTAAAAGTAACTCAATGGCCAAATCGCCTGGTTCAAGATCGGGAGTAAGCAAAGTGATTTCTGCAACAAATTGCTCACCGAAGGTCAATGGACGCACGTTGGTGTCGGGCAACATCAGCGATTTCACCTCCACCTTGTCCCAATTGTTGCGCACACGTGTCTTCCAGGCACTGATTTCGAAAGCCTTCTGATAACGGTTGGCCCGCATCCAGTTGGTCCGCTCAATCAGTTTGTTGTAATACTGCTCAAAGTAGTCGTCCATCATGCGTTTCATGGTGAAGCGCGGCGAAATCTCGTTTAGGCACTTCTTCATGGCAGCCACCCAACCTGTCGGAATTTCATGCACGTTGTGAGCATAGTAAAGCGGTACGATTTCATTCTCAAGGGTGTTGTAAATCGTCTCGGCATCCATCTCGTCCTGATAACGTTGATCCTGATAGGTGCGTTTCTCCTGGATAGCCCAGCCAGCATCGGGACGATAGCCCTCGGCCCACCAGCCGTCAAGAACAGAGAAGTTCAAAACACCGTTCATCACGGCCTTCTCGCCGCTGGTGCCGGAAGCCTCCAAAGGACGTGTAGGTGTATTGAGCCACACATCCACACCACCGGTGAGACGAGCACCCAATTCCATATCGTAGTTGCTGACGAAGAGAATCTTACCGATGAACTCAGGACGGCGCGAGATATCGATAATCATCTTGATGAGATCCTGACCTGCTTTGTCGTTGGGGTGAGCCTTGCCGGCAAAGAGGAAAATAACAGGACGCTTCGGGTCGTTGACCAGTTGCGAGAGACGGTCCAAGTTGCCGAAAAGCAGGTGTGCACGCTTGTAGGTAGCAAAACGACGAGCGAAACCGACAATCAGAGCATTTTCATTTAAGTTACTCACCGTCTGCATGATGAGTTTCGGGCTTTCCTGGCGCTGACGCATATCTTCTTTCAGCTTAGCCGAGAGGTAGTCTATCAGTTCATGTTTCAACTGCTTGCGGATATCCCAAATGGCAGCATCCGGCACCTCGTTGATTTGGCTCCACATTGTCACATCTGACTGGTGGTCGATGTAGTCAGGACCGAAGACTGTCTTATACAACCGTTGCCAGAGGCGGTTGCTCCAGGTGGGCAGGTGTACGCCATTGGTGACATAGCCGATATGATTCTCCTCAGCAAAATAGCCCGGCCAAAGCGGCTGGAACATCTCCCTCGACACCCTCCCGTGAATCCGGCTCACGCCATTCACCTCCTGACTGAGGTTGGTGGCCAATACGCTCATCGAGAACTTTTCATTCGGATTGTTGGGGTTGAAGCGGCCCAGTCCCATAAAACGTTCCCAACTGATGTTCATGCGGTTGGCATAGTGCGGCATATAGGTACGGATGAGATGTTCCTCGAAGGCATCGTGACCAGCAGGCACAGGCGTATGCGTTGTGAACAAGGTGGAAGCCCTGACCAACTCAAGTGCCACATCAAAATCAAGATTATGCTTGTTGATATACACACGCAGACGTTCAAGTCCGCTGAAAGCCGCATGGCCTTCGTTGCAGTGATAAATCGTAGGCTTCAACCCGATGGCTTCGAGCAGTCGGATGCCACCAACGCCAAGGAACATTTCCTGCTTGATGCGCATTTCAGCGTCACCGCCATATAGGCGACTCGTGATGCCACGATCCTCAGGAGAGTTCTCATCAATATCAGTATCGAGCAAATAAAGTCCTATCCTACCCACGTTAACCCGCCAAGCCTTGGCATAGACCGATCGACCCGGGAAAGCGATGCTCACCTTTACCCATTCGCCATTGTCGGTATAGACCGGCTGCAGCGGCAACTGCGAGAACTTCTGCGGGATGTATTCTGCACGCTGTTCACCCGACACAGTGATTTCCTGGGCAAAATAGCCATGGCGATACAGCAAACCGATTCCCACCATATTGGCGTTGCTATCGGAAGCCTGTTTCATATAGTCACCAGCCAAGATGCCCAAACCGCCCGAATAAATCTTGAGACTCTTCATCAAGCCGTATTCCATACTGAAATATGCAATGAGATCTTTTTGCTGCGTCGGCTGTGCCATATATTGCTTAAACTGGTCATATACCTTGTTGAGGCGTTCGATGAAGTCTTTGTTGTTTTCCAGGTTCCTGATTTGGTCAACAGAAAGCCCCTCCATCAATGCGACGGGGTTCTGTTCAGTAGTCTTCCAAGTCTCAGGGTCGATACTCTCAAACAACTCGATGGCCTCGACGTTCCAACACCACCAAATGTTTTGCGAGAGTTCTTCCATCTTGCGCATCTCTTCGGAATAAACGGGCTTCACCAGCACCTTCTTCCAACTCGGTGCATCTTTCTTTTGGTAAACCACCTCGTGCATCATATCAGCGTATGGCACTGGCTCCATCATATAATGGCGCCCGCCCGATTTCTCCAAAGCAATCTCGTAGGCTTTCTGGTAACTGCCATATAAGTCTTTCCAAAGCAGATTGCCTGCCACCTTCATAGCCTCTTCAGAGACTTTGTCCATTCCCTTTTCCGTCATGCCCAAAAAACGTCGAATGGCGTTGACAATTTCTTCCACCACTTGTTCATTGTTGCCATCCTGACGATGAACCACGATAACTGCATCGTTATCTTTATAGTACTGATTCACAAACCTGCCGAAGCCAGAGACATCTGTAGTCAAGGTTGGAATGCCCAAAGATACGCTCTCAAGAGGTGTGTAGCCCCATGGCTCGTAATACGAGGGGAATACTGAGAAGTCGAAAGCGGAAAGGAACTCCGAATAGGTCAGATTGAAGATGCCATCGTTACCGTTGAGATAAGCAGGCACAAACATCACCTTCACTTTGTCGTTTGAGTCGTTCTGCAAGCCAGAATTACGCAAAGTGTTCAGAATCGCATCGTTTTCATAATCAAAGACATGGTGTGTCGCAGGAAAATCGGTGTGACCCATGATGGCATTAGTGCCATCGAGACGGTGTTGCAAATCCTTTGACGGACCAGCTATGTTACTCGGCACAGCAATCACAGCCACCACAGTCCGTTGCAGGTTCTTGTCCTGATTGAGGCGGCGCAAAGCTTCAATATACAAATCGATGCCTTTGTTCTTGAACTCATAGCGGCCACTATTGATGACCATCAAGCAATTGCGGTCGATAGGCTCACCGCATAGGGTTTCAGCAATTTTAAGAATACTCTCACGTGCGGCTTTGCGTTTCTCAACAAAAGCTTGCGGGTCCTTACGTAGCGGATGGTCTATACCGTTCATGGTGATGACATCTGGCTTACGATAGAGGAACTGCTCGCTTTCTTGCGCCGTGATTTCGCTTACCGTTGTAAACGCGTCGGCATTTTTGGCAGCCTTTTGTTCCATCGACTGTTGCGAGACGATGTTGAACTGCATGGCCATCACCGAAGGCAGATACGACTTAAGGTTTTCATAGAGCGGCAAACCATTGCCAGAGATGGCTCGGCCAAGATAGGTGGCATGGGTGGTGAACACCGTAGCAATCTGCGGACAATGTTCTTTCAAATACAACACACCCGAGCCCGTCATCCATTCATGGAATTGTGCCACGATGTTGCTGGTTTGCTGCAAATAGAAATTGCAGAAGCTCTCAATCACCTGACCAGCGGCATAGCCAAACAACACTGGTTCCACATAATCCCACTGGCCACGGATGCTATCCAGTTCATATTGCTCCCAAAGATGAGTAAGTATCTCATTCTTTGACTGATACAACGTGGTGTAATCAACCAAAATGGCGATGGGGCTGCTTCCTATCTTCCAGCGGCCAATACGGAACTTCAGACCTTGAGACAAAGCCCGATCGCGCCATTCGGGGAAAAGGTCGTTGTCTTCAACAAAATAAAGCGTTTCGTGTGCTTCCTTCACCACATCAGGGCCTACGGTGATATAGTGGTCGCCATGCAGCTGACGCACCACATTTGCCTTTGTAGAGAGCACCGTATAGATGCCACCCACCATGTTACACACTTCCCAACTGGTTTCAAAAAGGTATTCCGGATTTTTCATTATAAACTATATGTTATTTGTTTTCAATATGTTTTACATTTCTCTTTGACAAATTCTTCACTCTATCAGCAAAGTCTGTCAACACATTCATATAATTAATATAGGCATCATACGGAGAGGCGTAGGGGCTGAAGTACTTGTGCACCACACCATCAGACAGCCACTTAGTACACATATAATAGAAGTGGTCTGAAGTCTGGAGTTCAAGCCAGTCCTGCTGCAGTTCCTCATCCTTGATGCGGCGCACTTTAGACGCGAGGTCATACAAGGCATGATAAGCATCGTCCTGCAAAGGATTACCTAACCAGGCCGTGAGGTCACGTTCCTCATCGCTCCATGAAAGCACATTGGGCACGTTGACCATACTCACTGGCTGCAATTTCTTCGCCAATTCCTGAGGTGTCGCAAACTTAAACTTGCTGCCTTTGATGATGGCCTCAGGCAAACGTTCCATGAAGTCGAAAATGCCCGTTTCAACCGATTGGTGTTCACCGAAGGTCTCATAATCCATGAAAATATTGACCACTTCTTCCTCTTCGGGCAAGGCGTTCAGCCAGTTCACAAAATCCTCGGTGCAGAAGCTATCCTGCACAAAACGGAAAGCAATCTCATCGCTGAACTTGAAATTGCGCAGCAAAACCTTCAGTTTCGGGTTGATAGCATTGGCATACATGTAGTTGGGACTCTTCCAACCCAGAATGTGCCTCGCTCCTTCAGTGAGTATAAGGTTGTAGCCCATGTCGGCCACTGCCGCACCGATTTCGTCGCTGTAAATCAACTCGGTGTTGCGGAAGGTCTTTGGTGTGATGCCAAACACCTCTTTTATTTTTTGTTTGTGGATCATCACCTGTTTTTTGAACTCATCTGGATTGTTCAACGAGGCCAAAGAGTGGGCATAAGTCTCCGAAAGCACCTCTACCCTACCCGTAGCGACCAACTTTTGGAAACTTTCCAGCACATCAGGAGCGTATTGCTCCATCTGCTCAATGGCAATACCTGAGAAGGAGAAGGCCACCTTAAACTTGTCGCCCAACTTATTGATTTGCCGCATCAGCAGCTCGTTCATGGGCAGGTAGCATTTCTCCGCCACGCGTCGCATTACCATACGGTTGTTATAGTCATCGTAATAGTAGTGTTTCTTCCCGATTTCGAAGAAACGATAAGTGCGAAGCCTATAGGGCTGGTGCACTTGGAAATAGAAACAGATTGATTTGCTCATATCATGTGTTTTTTATTATTCGCTAATTAAACCACCGACTCATATACTGCCTTAATCTTTTTTGCAGCAGCTTCCCACTTGAGGTTGTCCACCTCGTCTTTACCTTGATCCTTGAAGCAGTTGGCCAAAGTTTCATAATGGCAGAGGCCGTAAATGGCATCCGCTAAACCGTTAATATCCCAAAAGTCAACCTTCAAAGCATGTTTGACCACCTCTGAAACACCTGACTGCTTGCTGATAACCACCGGCACATTCAGGCGCATAGCCTCCAACGGCACGATACCAAACGGCTCAGAGATGGAGGGCATCACAAAGACATCCGTCATCGCAAACATCTGGTCGACGGCCTCGCCCTTGAGAAAACCTGTGAAGTGGAAATGGCTGCCCATACCCAATTGCGCCACACGGCGAATCATTCCCTCCAACATATCGCCAGTACCAGCCATCACGAAATGAATGCTCGGGTCGACCTGATGAATTTTGTAGGCCGCCTCGATGAAGTATTCCGGTCCCTTTTGGTATGTAATTCTTCCGAGAAATGTTACTACTTTGGCATCCAATCCACTGCGTTCATATTCTGACTTGGGCTTGTCGTTAGGCTCCACCGCATTGTGCACCGTCACAACCTTGGCAGGGTCGATGCCATATTTTTCAATGACAATATTGCGCGTCAGGTTACTCACCGTGATGACACGGTCGGCAGCTTCCATACCGCGACGCTCAATGGCATATACATCCCTGTTGATGTTTTCGCCCGAACGGTCAAACTCGGTGGCGTGCATGTGTACCACAAGAGGCTTGCCTGTAGTCTCCTTCGCCGCAATACCTGCTGAATATGTCAGCCAATCGTGAGCGTGGATGACATCAAAATCATATTTTGTGGCCAACGAGGACCCAATCAAGGCGTAGCGTGCCACTTCTTCCATCAGGTTCATACCATATTTCCCTGAAAACTGGTAGTTGCGGGCAAAAACCGATCCGCTACGGTTGAAATGCTCCACCACATGACGGTCGCGTTCCAACACGTTAGCAAAATCCTCAGGTCCCACGTATGGGATGATGTTGGAGCCAATCTCCATATACTGCACACGCTCCCAATAGCTACGGTCCTTTTCATGGTCAATGTCAATGGTCACATCGCTGGCGTTGAGCAGACGCACATTTGTCTCATCCTCATCGCCGTAGGCACGCGGCACCACAAAGAGCACGTCCACGTCATTTTTAGCCAGACCCTTGGTCATACCGAAACAGGCCGTTCCGAGGCCGCCGGTAATATGAGGCGGAAACTCCCACCCAAACATCAAGACTCTCATTTTGAGCTTCCTTTCTTCTTAAGTTCATCAATCAGATAACGTAGGTATAGCAAAGCACCAACACTTGTAGACTGCGAAATACAACCGCGGGCCTCGAAGGGCGGATTACCATCGTAAATCTCCGAAATTGTGCCAATTCCATTGTCCTTGATAGCATCCTCAAATCCGTTGTAAAGGTCTTCAAGTGTAGATAAAGCCTGCTTTCCATATAGTTTCACCGACAAGTCGGCATAAAATGCAATCAGCCATGGAAACACCGTGCCATTGTGATAAGCCCGTTCTCGTTCACTGTGGTTACCAATGGTAACGCCCTTATAGCCATCGTCATTGGGCGACAAAGAACGTATGCCTCTTGGCGTCAGCAGTTCCGATGCTGTAATATCAAATGCACGTTTCTGCATTTCATCGTTCATCGGAGTATATGGCAATGCGGCGGCAATCATCATGTTTGGCCGCACTTGGGTGTTCTTTTCACTGCTGTTCACAAAGTCATAGAAACCGTTGGTCGTCTTATTATAAAAAGTGTCAGCAAACGATGCTTTCACCTTATCGGCCATAGCCTGCCATTTCTTCAATAACGGATTTTTCGGTTCCGAAACTTTGAGCAGTTCAACAGCATAGCATAAGGCATTATACCACAAGCTGTTCACCTCAATAGCCAACCCTGTTCGTGGTGTCCAAGGTTTACCCTGAGCGAAGACATTCATCCAAGTCAAAGCCAGGTCACGGTTGCCTGCATATAGCAAGCCGTTGTCCAAAACATGGACGTTAAAGTCCGTACTCCCTATGAAACTTTCTAAGATAACCGTCATCGGCTTCTTGTACTTGCGCCAGATGTCCTTCTTGTCCTTACCACACATCCTCTCATAGAGTTGCAGCACCCAGAAGAACCATAACGGCGAGTCCACCGCCGTGAAATACAAGCTCTTCTGATAATACCGGTGCGGGAAAAACGCACCTTGCATCCGCGACACCAGATACTGCAGTACTTCATTAAATGTCTTCTCGTCGCCTTGTGCCAAAGTAAGGCCAGGGAGTGACAGGAAAGTGTCACGGCTACACGAACCAAACCAGGGAAAGCCTGCCCATAGACGTGTTCCCTTCGCATCACGGATGACGAACTGGTCAGCAGCTTTCAGCAGACAGTCCTCGTAATTCGTTTGGGGCAACAATCGTTTCACCTCCGTTTCACATTGACGCTTAATAGCAGCAGGATTCTGCTCCTCAAGGCTGACAGAGAGGATAACCGTGTCACCTTTTTTCATTTGCAACTCAAAGAATCCGGGGACAAATTGATCCTCAACAGCTTCGTAGCCACGTTCTTGCTCGCGGATGTAGAACATATTGTAGTACCAATGCGGCACATGGGTGTATTGCGTTGCCTTTGAGAACTGCAAATACAACCTCGAATAGTCCTTGTAAAGTTGCCACGAAGCACCATTCTTCACCAAATCAACTTTGCGGCTAGCTTCATAATTCTCGTGCGTCAGCATGTGGACATTGCGGAAAGCTAGAAAAGGCAACACGCGCAAAGTAATCGGCACTGCCGATTCACGCAAGGTATAACGCACAAAGAGCCGTGCCTCCGTGGAGGAAAAAATCAACTCTTTATCAAGCACCACATTACCGATACGATAGGTTAGTTTCGGCATAGGGTCAGCGGTGAAGTCACGGAGGTATTTGTGACCACGCGGAGCGAAAACACCATTGGGGTACATGTGCACTCCAAGGTGAAACTCCTCCTTGTTTTCAATAAGGGTCTCATCAAGGCTCGACAACAGCACATGGTTGTTGTTATCCAGCTGCGGCTGTGGCACCACCAGGAGACCATGGTATTTTCGAGTGTTGCAGCCAATCACCGTGGTAGCGAGAAACGCTCCTATAGCATTGGAACGCAACACCTCTCGGTTAAGCACAAACTCTAAATTGACCAAATTTTTCTTTTCCCAGGAAATGTAACTCATATATTTCGTTTCAAAAATTGCATAAAAAACCGAGTACAAAAATAATCATTTTAATTCTTTGCAAAGAAAAAAACAACATTTTTTATCTTTGCAGCGGCAAAAGAATCATCAAATCACAATAATTATGACAAAAAAACTTATCAAAATGATCGCATTAAGTGCAATCGCATTGGCTTCGTGCAACTCAAAGCCAGAACAAAAAACCGAGTTCAAAACCTCGAATCCCTTTCTGACGGAGTATACGACACCCTTCCAAGTGCCTCCGTTCGACCAAATCAAAAACGAGCACTATTTGCCTGCATTTGAAGCTGGTATCGCTGAACAACAGGCCGAAGTAGAAGCCATCTGCAACAATCCAGAACCAGCATCTTTCCAGAACACCATCCTGCCCTATGACAAATCAGGACAGACACTCGACCGTGTCAGCAATGTGTTTTTCAACCTTAACGAGTGCCTCACCGACGACGAGATGATTGGCATTGCCGAGCAAGTGTTGCCCATGCTCTCAAAGCACGGCGATGCCATCGCCATGAACCCGAAACTTTTCGAGCGTATTAACTATGTATATCAGCACCGCCACGAGGCAGGCCTCGACGACCAACAAATCCGCGTGGTGGAGAAGTATCATCAAGACTTCATCCGCAGCGGCGCAGGACTAAATGCCGAACAGCAAGCTGAACTGAGCCAAATCAACGAGCAACTCTCCACTTTGAGTCTTCAGTACGGCAACAACCTGCTGAAGGAGAACAGCAACTACAAACTCGTCATCGACAATGAGAAAAACCTTTCAGGTCTGCCCCAAACCAGCATCGATGCCGCTGCTGAACAAGCCAAGAACGAGGGCATGGAAGGCAAGTGGGTATTTACCCTTAGCAAACCCAGCCTCATTCCTTTCTTACAGTTTGCCGACAACCGCAGCCTTCGCGAACAAATGTACAAGGCTTATTATAATAGAGGTGACAACAACAACGAGTACGACAACAAGCAGCTCGTCAATGAGATGGTGAACCTCCGCGTGAAGAAAGCGAAACTCTTTGGTTACGACAACTACGCTGACTACGTACTCGCTGTCAACATGGCTCAAGATTCCAAGACGGTGGACAAGTTCCTCATTGACATCTTTAACCCTGCCCAACAGCTCGCAAAGAAAGAGCTGGCCGAAATGCAGGCCATCGCCGCCAAGGAAGGTGCCAACTTCAAACTGGAAGGATGGGACTGGTGGTACTATGCCGAGAAGCTCCGTAAAGCAAAATATGACTTTGACGAGAACTACATCAAACCCTATTTGACCGTCGATAATGTGCGCAATGGTATGTTTGAGGCTGCCAATAAGCTATATGGTATCACCTTCACAAAAAACAGCAATTTGCCGGTCTATTATCCTGGCGTGGAGACTTACGAAGTAAAGGAAGCCAACGGCGACTTCCTTGGCATCCTTTATATGGACTACTACCCGCGCGAGTCGAAAAGCGGTGGTGCTTGGTGCACTAGTTTCCGCGAAAGCGGTCACGACATCGAGGGCAAGAAAATTTATCCCGTCATCTCTCTCGTAATGAACTTCACACCCGCTTCGGGTGACACCCCAGCCCTGCTCACCTGGGACGAGACCGAGACGATGTGGCATGAGTTTGGTCATTCGCTGCATGGCTTCTTTAGCGACGGTCTCTACGACCGCACCTGCGGCAACGTTCCTCACGACTATGTCGAGTTACCCTCACAGATTATGGAAAACTGGGTGGCCGAACCAGAAGTTATCAGGATGTATGCCAAACACTACCAAACTGGCGAAGTTATGCCCGACAGCCTCATTGCCAAGATCGAGAACAGTGCTCTGTTCAACCAAGGCTTCATGACCACCGAGCTCATAGCCGCCTCCATCCTCGACATGAAGTACCACGAACTCACCGAGCCACAGACCATTGACGTGGATGCTTTCGAGAAACAACAGATGGACGCTATTGGCTTGATGCCCGAAATCTTACCCCGTTACCGCTCGACCAACTTCAGCCACATCTTTAGCGGCGGCTACAGCGCTGGCTATTATGCCTACACCTGGGCAGAAGTGCTCGACAAGGATGCCTTCAACTACTTCAAGACCTCAGGCGACCTCTTCAATCCCGAGTTGGCCGCCTCGTTCCGTAAGAACTGCCTGCAAGAATGCGGAAACGACGAAGGCATGGTGCAGTATCGTAAGTTCCGTGGGCAAGACCCCGATTACGAACCTTATCTGAAAGCCCGGGGACTGAAATGAAGCAACTATTGCTGATTATTAGTGCCTTTATTCTGGTTGTATCTGCCCAAGCACAGGACACCCTCCTCTCACCACGCCCCAAAGTGGGCGTGGTGTTAGGTGGTGGCGGAGCCAAAGGAGCCGCTCACATTGGTGTGTTGAAATACATCGAGGAGCAAGGCATTCCTGTCGATTATGTGGCCGGCACCAGTATAGGTTCTATACTTGGAGGTCTCTATGCCATGGGTTATTCACCAGATGAATTAGCTGCACTAATAGCCGACATGAACTGGTCAGAATATGTCGGCAACAGCATCGACCGCGCTACTATGTCGCCTGAAATGCGCGACCGTAACAGCACACTTTTCCTCAACATCCCTTTTAGCTTGAATAGCTTGACGAAAACGGGGAAGAAAAAAACATTTGCCAGCGATCTACCCAACGCCTATGTAAACAACACAGCCTTAATCAATCTATTCAACGACTTATGTATTGGGTATCAGGAAGAGATGGATTTCAACAATCTACCTATTCCTTTTGCATGCGTTGCCACCAACATGGTGACAGGAAAGGAAGTCGTCATCCGACATGGAAGCGTGCCTACCGCCATGAGAGCCAGCATGGCCATACCAGGCGTGTTTTCTCCCGTGCTTTTGAATCATCAAGTCTTGGTTGACGGCGGTCTCGTCAACAACTTCCCTGCCGATGTGCTTCGCGACATGGGTGCCGACATCATCATTGGCGTTGAGGTTTCTGACAAAAAGGAAATCGACCCTGATGTAATCCCTTCCCTTCCTACCGTTTTAGGGTATCTGGTTTCAGAAGCAATCAGCCCAAAAACACAAGAAAACCGAGAGCTCTGCAATGTCTATATCGCCCCCGACGTTAACGAGTATGGAACCTTAAGTTTCACACACGAAACCATCGACACTTTGATTATACGCGGCTACAAGAAAGCAAAAGAGTGTCACGAACAATTGTTAGGCATCAAACGCTATGTTGATTCCGTAGCCGGGCATCCTGTCACCAAACAACTCCAAGCCCCAAAAGCCAAGAACCTTAAAGAAAATCCCGTGTTCATCCATTCCATCACCATGAACAAAAGCAGCCAAGCACAAAACAAATGGCTTACCCGCAAAGGCAATCTACATTTGAACAAATACATATCATTCCACGACATTGACCATGCTGTAAGTGTTTACCGAGGCACGGGGGCCTTCAACGACATCACATACAACATCCTCGAAAGCAATACAGAAATGGGGAATGACAGCATCAAAGCATACGATCTCATTTTCAATTTCAGCCCTACTTTACCTCATGTGATTGGCATTGGCACTCGTTACGACACGGAAGAAGGTGCTGCCATGCTCATTAACTTAGGCATCAATGAGAAACGTCTTTCTGGCTTAAAACTCAATTTGAGAGGCAGATTGAGTTACAACCCCCGTTTTAATGCAACCGTCACCTATTCCATGCTTTCAGTGGCCAATTTCAATATCGCTTATGGTTATTACAGCCAACATTTCAATATAATAACACAAGACACCGACAACAGCCCCAGCATCCATTTCCTCCAAAACAAAATCAGCGTCTATATTTCGCAATTTCATTTGCTCAACATCAACACAGCTGTAGGCTTCTCATACGCCTACACCAGCTTCGACCAAGCTTTCAATGTGTACGATACGACAGGCTTGGCTATCACCCACGCTCCCGCTTTTGACGAGAACCGTCTATTCGGCCCCTATTTTCGACTTAATTTTGACAATCTTGACCATAGTTATTTTGCGCGTCTCGGCATCAATATCACATTGGACAGCCACATGTATTTTGACCAAAACGCGCATCAAAACATGGCAGAAGACCTCTATCTCTCTTTTGAAAGCTACATCACCCCTAAAAACGGCAGATTCACCATCATCCCGCAGTTTTACGGGCGCATGTTGTTTGGCAAAGCCACACACGCAAACCTATGGAACGTCTATGGAGGTGAAATAGCGGGACGGCATTTTGAGCATCAGCTTCCCTTCATAGGCACAAACAATGTGAATGAAGCTTTTGACTTAACTACCATCATTCGTTGCGACCTAAGATACAATTTCTTTGGAAAGCATTATCTTACAGCAATGTACAACTTTATGTATGGTATTGAAGGGCTTGACTTTCATCATAGAGATTTGGAAAAAGAACATCATTCAGGCGCAGGTTTGCGCTATGCATATAATAGCCCCATTGGTCCGCTTTCGCTCACCGCCCAATGGTCAGACCACACCCATTTATTCAGCATATATTTTTCACTTGGATACACATTCTAACCACAACTAATCATCTAACTTAAACAACAATGAAAAAACGGTTATTACTCATTGCAGTTCTTTGTATTTGCACTTTCATCGGACAATCCCAAGAACGTCATATCCAACCACCACGACCCAAAGTGGGCGTAGTGCTTGGAGGCGGCGGTGCCAAAGGTGCTTCGCACATCGGTGTATTGAAATACCTTGAAGAGATGGGAATCCCCGTCGATTATGTGGCGGGCACCAGCATGGGTTCCATCATCGGAGGCTTTTATGCTATGGGTTATTCCCCTGATGAGCTCTCCAATATTATCGCAAACATAGATTGGTCGGAATACATCGGCAACAAAATCGACCGTCCCATGATGGCGGAATCGGTTAGGCAACGCAACAGCACAATGGTGCTTAACGTGCCATTCAGTCTCGAGAACCTTTTTAACCGTAAGAGCAACGTTTCGTTTATCAGCCAATTGCCGAGTGCATATGTCAACAACAATTCTTTGGTCAATCTGTTCAATGACCTTTGTGTTGGCTATCAGGAGGAAATGGACTTCAACGACCTGCCTATCCCCTTTGCTTGTGTGGCAACAGATATGATCACAGGTGATGAGATAGTACTTCGCAGTGGTAGTGTGCCCACTGCAATGCGGGCAAGTATGGCTATCCCTGGCGTTTTCTCACCGGTCACCATAGGTGACAAGGTGCTTGTCGATGGTGGCTTGGTAAACAACTTCCCTGCCGATGTACTTCGCGAGATGGGTGCCGACATTATTATCGGTGTAGAGGTAACCTCAACCAAAGACGTAACTGCCAAAGACCTTAAATCACTGCCTCAAGTGTTCGCCCAACTGCTCATCAATAGCACTAGTGCAAAACGCGCTGACAATCGTGAATTATGCAATGTGCACATCATACCCGACATCAGCGGTTATGGCATGCTCAGTTTCACCCCAGAAGCCATCGACGCTTTGGTAGGAAGAGGTTACAAAGCTGCTGCGGAATTTCACGACCAATTGTTAAGTATCAAACAAGCAGTGGACGCTGCCGCCAAACATCCTGTCAGCAAAACCTTGCGTGCTCCCAAAGCAAAAAATCTGGCTGACGAAGCCGTACTTATCCGTTCCATCACCATCAACAATGTAAGCGAGAAGGACAGCCGCTGGCTCATTCGCAAGGGGAAAATCAAAGTAGGAAACCAATATACGAAAGACGATATCGAGCGTACCATAAAGATTTATCGCGGCACGGGCTGTTTCGACGACATTACATACAACGTCACGGAAAGCGACTCCGACCATAAGGACAACCTGCTTTCGGATTCCTACGACTTGAGCATCGACATGCAACCCGCCAAACCTAATGTGTTTGGACTGGGCTTGCGTTACGACACCGAGGAAGGTGCGGCTTTGTTGCTCAATGTCGGAATCAACGAAAAGAAATTCAGCGGTTCAAAACTCAATTTCAACGCAAAACTAAGCTATAATCCGAAAGTCAATCTCATTTATACATATTCGGTTCCGTCATTGGCCAATTTCAGTCTATCAACCAATTACCGCAGTGAAAGTTTCTGGGTTCCTATGGAAAACAAAAAGAATCTCAACCTGCGCTACTATCAGTTTAAGGCGAGTGGCTACATCTCGCAGTTTCATATTCTCAATCTAAGCACAGCTGTTGGATTATCCTATTCCTATACTACTTTCGACAAGTCTTCCATAGAGGAATCAAGTAATTACGATAAGTATTTTGTGCAAAACAAACTGCTTACGCCTTTCATCAACGTCGCATACGATAATCTTGACGATGCCTATTTTGCCAAACACGGCATTTCTGCTCACTTGAATGCCCGTTACCATATCAACTGTGATTCTACTTACAGGAACATCGACATTGGCTACGCTTTCCAATCCTACATTACGCCTGGCAACGGAAAAGTAACCATAATTCCTCAGGTGTACGGTCGTTACACGCCTGACACCTGTTATTTCAACCTGCAGAACCTGTATGGTGGCGAAATAGCGGGACGACATTTCGAAGAGCAAATGCCTTTTATCGGAGTCAATGGAGTAGATGTTGCGTTCCTATATTCCTGTATACTCAGATGTGATGTGCGCTACAATTTCTATGGCAAGCACTACCTAACAGCCATGTATAATTATCTGCTGCCGTTGTCAATGTTCGTTTTAGACAATTTCTCTGATGCTTTAGGCTTTGGAACTCATGGCGCAGGATTGAAGTATTCTTACAACAGCTTCTTAGGCCCTATCTCTCTGACAGCGCAATGGAAGAATCGTTTTCAAGAAAACCGTTTTGGGGTTTATTTCTCCATCGGCTACACTTTCTGACCAGCCATTAACAAACAATCCCGGTGAGACGCGTCTCATCGGGATTGTTATTGTTTTATTCAGCAAAACAACCGATTAATCAAGCAGTTTCTTATTGTTCTCCATCAGCTGCTCCAACTGCGCCAGTTCTTTCTTGCTCAAGCGAATCTCGGACAGGAAGCGGCGGAAGTTGTCCAAACTGTGCATATCGGAACCCACATAGTCATACATGCCTTCCTTCAGCATAAAATGCGACTTGATATAGGCCGGTTCGCCATAAGCACCTGCAAGCGACAACAGGTTCAATTGGAACTTGTAGCGTTTGTCCTTCCAACGAAAATACTTGTCCTTGTTGGCATATTCATATCTTTCAGGATGCGCAACGATAGGCTGGAAGCCATCACACATTATTTCGTATATCATTTCAGTGATACCCTGCTCATACATTAGATAAGAGGTCTCACAAAGCACATGCGTTCCTGACTTGTCCAAAGTCAGAAAACCCTGCTTAAAATGTTCCATGAAACGAGCGTCAAGCATATACTCAGCACCTAAACGCAGGTCTATGTTGCAAACTTTGGCAGCCTCGGCCTTGAAGTCCGCAAATTTAGCTGTTATGCTGGCACGGTCGTTGTCAGGATAATCTTTCATAAAATGAGGCGTAAGCACTATTTTCTCCACACCACGTTCTGCGTACTTTTTCAAGGCATGGAGCGATTTCTCGATAGACGAGAACCCATCATCGACACCTGGAAGCAAATGGCAATGGATATCGGCAGCACCCCTAAAAATGCTCTCGGGTAGCTTTTTCAACAAAAATCCAAACATGACAGACTCAATTTACCTTAATCATTCCTTACCGTCATCATGCATCTTGGCGACATGATGATGGTGATGGTGGTGATGATGATGCTTACGGAAAATGCGTTGGTACCATTTCTTTTTCTTCTTCTTCTTTTCCTCTTCCTCATTGCCATAGCCATAGCCGTAACCATATCCATAGCCGTAACCATATCCATAGCCGTAACCATATCCATAGCCGTAGCCGTAACCATATCCATAGCCGTAACCATAATAGCCATAGCCACGCTTTTTCTTATTGACACCATTAAGGACGATACAAAGGTTCGGGAACTTGCCGTCTTTTAAGAATTTCTCCACATCGAACAGCAAGCGCTTGTCAGTTTTACCAGCACGCAGCACCATCACGGTGGTGTCAGCCACACGCTTCACGATATCGGAGTCGGCCACCATACCTACAGGCACGTTATCAAGGAATATGTATTCATAACGGGTGCGCAATTCGGCAACGAGATCATCCAAACGCGTACTCATCAACAATTCGGCAGGGTTGGGCGGCACTGGGCCTGAGAAAATAATGTCAAGTCCTGGAGTATTGATGTCAGAATGGATAATGTCGTCAACGTTATCGGTCTTTCCAGAGAGGTAGTTAGAGATACCTGCACGAGAAGCCACATCAAACACTTTGAACAACGTACCTTTACGGATATCCAAGTCAACCAACACCGTCTTTCGTTTGGCCAAAGCGAAACTCGTCGACAAATTGGTTGAGATGAATGTTTTACCCGACGACACCATAAATGAAGTGAACATGACCACATGTGCCCCCTGTTTCCTGTCCTTCATGTATTCGAGACTCGACCTAATCAAACGGAACGACTCAGACAGGGAGTCTCGTCCATTATCGCGCACCATAATGGTATGGCTCGGGACATCCTTCTCAAACGGCACATCTCCCAAGAAAGGAACGTTGGATGACTTCTGCACATCAACACGGTCATGTATAGTGGTGTCCAACAAATTCTTGAGCAACAAAAATGCCACAGGAATGGCAAGGCCTATCAAAAGACCCAACAAAACAGACTTTTTCTCATCAGGAGCGATAGGATTGCCGTTAGGATAGGCATAATCAACAATCTTTCCTGTAGCCTCCAATTGTGGGCTGGTCATCAGCAGTTCCTCGCGTTTGGTTAACAGTTGTAAATACAGCTTCTCCTTAATACCTTGCATACGTTCAACGGAATGAAGTTCAAGCTGGTCGACAGGAACGCTCTGAATTTGCGAATTGGCGATATTACGTTCACGATTGGCCTCTGCAATACGATCTTCCAAACCCTGAAGATTGATTTCAAGTATTAACATAATGTTAGCATGAAGACTGACTTGATCCTCCATGAGAGCCTGAGCTACAGGGTTGTTTATTGTTCCGTCAGCCCTGTATTTCTCGATCTGCGCCAAGTTTTCGTTGTACTTCTTGATAGCGGCTGTAGCCTCTGCTGAAACATTAACCGCACCAACAGGGATAATTTGATCGGTGTTGTTTTTCGTAAAATTAAGCAAATAACGCACCATATCCGCCTGTGTTTCCAGCTTCTTCGCCTCTTCCGTCAATGCAGTGCTCGCAGCAACATATGCCTGACCATAACTCCTTGTGTCAATGATATTGTGACTACGCTTAAAGTCAACTGACACCTGCTCGTAATCCTGAATGTCACTCATCAAGTATTCGATACGGTCATTGATAAACTTTTCAGTATAATCAAGAACACGTTGCTGGTCGGCAATAGACTCCTGGTTGTAAACATCCATGAGGGTATTCAACACATCGGCTGCGCGTTGCGGCGAAGTGTCGCGCAAAGAAAGACGCAAAATGGCGTTCTTGTCACTGTCTCTTCCGATACCGATTCTGGAGCGGTAAGAACCAGCAACGGATGAAAGTGGATAGTGATGCACCGAAATGGCGATGTTCATAAAGTCATTGTAACGCCAGGTGGGTTTCACAACTATCTTTCCAACAGGCGAAATCACCGTGTCGTTCAACGACACCTTCATCGACGGGATATTGGCACCAAAACCTTCAAGAACAACATGTTCTTCATCAATGGGTTTCAGAGTAAACGAGGCACTGGCATTCTCATCCATCCCAGGAAACACCACCTCAACGGGACCGTCCTTGTATAGAATTCTATTACGCCTCGCCATCTTGGTATTATAAGAATACATGACGTTCAAATTCAGACGGCGTACCATATTTTCCATATTGCCAGCCGACCGCATCACCATGATTTCATTGTTAATAGTGCTAACGATAGGCCCAGCACCTTGAATGGCATTCAAAGTTGAAGAACCGCGCATTGACTCAGAGCCGCCACTGGCCTGTGTCCTGATCAGAATGGAAGAATAACTGGCGTATATCCTTTCTTCCCCTCTCACTCTATAGAAAGCAATCACACCACCTATCAGTGCGAAAAGGATAAACCATGGAAGATTACGTAAAACCAAGAATACCAAGTCCTTGAACTTGAAGCCACTATTGGCACTATCGTCAAAGAACGAATTCAAGTCATCCGGTTTGTTGTTTATCTTGTTCGGGGTATAGTTTTGATTTTCAAACTCTGTTGCCATTTTTCAAATCATTTACATTTTTACCAGATGTTATTGTTGCTTTCGAATGAACGATTCGATAAGCGTATATATTGCCAAAGCTGACGTCAAGGACGAAATCAGTCCAAGCACAAGACTCAGGTTGCTTGAGAAGAACTTGTAGGGGCGTTCCTCAGTAAAGATGATGTCGTTCTGCTGAAGGACAAAAAATTCATCATCAAAAATAGCCGTCGAACGTGGGTCGAGATAATGCACCACGCGTTTGCCGTCCACTTCTCGCATCACGCCAATGCGGTCGCGGCGCGTATACCAATCCAAACCACCCGCCATGGCAAGAGCTTCAAGGAAGGTGCAACGTTCTTCATTAATGTTCAGCACCTTTCCTCCGGAACTGGTCAGCATATAAACCCTGAAATTCAGGAAACGTACCACCACCAAGGGATTCTTGATATAACCGTTACGCTCCAAATTAGCCGCAATGGTATCCTGAACCTGCAAACGGGTCAAACCTGCCACATGAAGCTTACCTAAAACAGGGAACTGGATATAGCCATCTCCATCGACGAGATACCCCGACATCCAATTGCCATAGTTACCACTATAATTCATGCTTTGCATGGAATTAAACGGTTTGAGCAGTTCATCATCCTTGCCAGTATTGCTCACCAGAAAGATTCTCAGCTCATCATAAGGGGCTACAGTAGCTTCCAGATTCTCCGTGATCGGCATACCCTCTTTGGGCATATCCTGCAAATAACGCACATGTTTATACGTAGTGCACGAAGCAGCCATCATGGCCAAAACGACCATGGATAAATACAATACAATTCTATTGTTCATACTAAATCAATTTATTCAGAAAACAGGGCGCAAAAATACAAATATTTTGCGAGACACCAAATAGCTTTTCACCACGTTTTTTGCCGACTGCATAACGTATTCCCCCAACCACAGTCCCAGGTTGTCAGTCCAACGTTGCGGATGCGTGGTCAGCATCAGCTGTTTGGGAAACGTCCCCTCAGATAGTGCTTTCAGGATGTCTCCGGTGGAATGATAGACCCATCCTTTTCCAATCCATTCTTCTTGACGGGAAAGCACCTTATCCCTGATGCTCACATTGAAGCCATCCCAACGGCGACCCGTATCGGTCAGGTAAAACACTTTCGAGAAATCCACATCGAAATAAGGCTCACCTACAATACCGAAATCATGATAATCAAACTGTTCCCATAATTTTCGGCTGTCAAACTTGCTACGAGGAGACCCATGCATACAAACAGTCCTCACAGGATAATACTTTCGGAAATAGTCCAGTTGCATCTTGAAATGATGTATCGCCTTCTCCGCATCACCATTGCAAATGGAAAGGTCTTCATAATGATAGCCTATTTCATGCCCTAAATCCACGATGGCTTTAATGACCTCAGGTTGGTTACTCTGTTCGTCAACACGGAAATAGAACGACGATTGGATACCCGACTTGGCTTCCATCTTCGCTATCACTAAGGCATTGTAAGCTCTCTTGTCCACATCATGACGCATAATTACGAAACGGACATCATCATACTCGGTGCCATGCTCACAATAGTCTTCGAAGGTCACAAAGCGATAACCAGCCTTCTTGAAGGCTTCTATCAAACATGTATAGGTTTTCAGGGTAAATTCCATGTTATTTAAATCGGAATTGATAGTCAGGATTGTTTTTCATCACTTCCCTACTATCAGGATAATTTTCAATAAACCAAGTCAAAAACGCAGAATAGTCAATTTTCTCGGACAGCATCTTTTGACGACGGAGCTGCCACTCCTCTTTCAGGTCTGGCATTGCCAGCAATTCATCTATCTTGGCGAAGAACGCCTCCGATTGATTGGGCAGAAAGGAGAAACACAACCCATAGCGACGCTCCAATTCGTTAGGCACCGAGAGCCTTCCCGCAAAGCTATTACACTTCACAGCCGGCGTACCCAAAACAGCTGCCTCCGAAGTCATGGTCTGGCTATCACCCACCAGCAAAGTGGCATAATACATCAAGGAATGCGCCTTTTCGGGCGAAATTTTCAGTTGATAAGGCTTGAACTCATCATCAACATCCCTTTCCGTAGTGATGAACACTCTGCCATGTTGTTGTAGGCGTTGTACCAATTGGAGCTTGTCACCCATAGACAAGCCACCCTCTCCAACATCATGATGCGCCTTGAAGGCATTAAACCTCAAAAAAAAGAAGTGCTCTCCTTCCTCAACGCCCGCCTCATGCAACACGTTCGGGTCGGGTGCGAAGCGACTGGGATGAAGATAAGCCAATTCGTGGTAAGAGCCCACGTAAACCGCTTTCTGTGATTTACGCTGAATCGCAGAGGGAGTAAGGATGGCATCAGCAAAGGGATGTCCGTACCTCACGAACAGAGGCTCCACCTCATCATCGTCATCGTCCATAATGACACTCTTCATCTTTGACAAGTTACTAACATGAGCAATATTGAGGGATGAGCCGATGCCCAAATCAATATGACGCTCACGGACGATTTTCAAAAGGCGGTGGTTGTATACTAACTGGTCAAGCCCCTTCATCATCAGCGCATCGTCTTTCCTGCCGATGTTGATATAGGGAATGCTATACAAATCCAACAATCGCATCGCTGACGGAATCTCTTTCACCACCACAGTCACTTTGTGACCTTTCTTTTTTAGCATGAAAAAGACATTACGTAACAGATGCACGTGAGCTGGATGGTTGATATCGATGAGGATATTCATAACTTCTTCATGATTTTGACACCCAATTTACCAATCCAAAACAAAAAAGGTTTATTGAGATATACAAAACGACCGTGCTCCACTAGTTTTCCGCCAAATTCTGCCTTGAAATCGCGAACACCGTATGGCTCATTAGGTTTACCTGCACCCATCAAATCAAATAGTGGGCACCCGTTATTCGCAGCATATTCCAAACCAAACCATGTAGCCACCGAAGTTGGGCGAATACCTTTCCGATAGTTCTCATTACCACAAACGAACCATTCATAAACCGCTCTGCCAGGCATTGCCACACAAACAGATCCACCAATTACTTTTCCCTCATAGTCCACAAGAAAGAAATGCGCATTCTCCAGCTCTATAAGCTTTGTAAAAAACTCGTATGGAAACAAAGGTGTCTTTACTTTTGTATGATAAAGATGTTTAAGAATTGAATAAAATTCAACGAGTTGATTTTGATTGGGATGGTCAACCAGATTTGCCCCATCCCTCAAGGAAACACGGATATACCTCCATCTATGTTTCCCAATACCAGATTGTGCAACTTCAAGCGACTCAGTTCTGACATGGAAATTCAAATGAGGATTATAGTCAAATCCGCAGTTCATGAAGGCTGTACGCCAAATGCCATAATCATTGAAATTCCGTGTTTCTATGAAAACAACCTTATTAACCAAGGCTTGTTTTACCGATTGTAACAGGGTCTTAAGTTCTTCTTCTTCAATATCCTCAGAAAGCAAAGGACCTCCTATGATAATGGCTCTTCGCGAGAAAAACTGTTTCAACTTTCCTCCGTCCTTCTGGATATAACCCACCACAAGGCCTTTCAGCTGCCCTTCGGATTCAACGCCATAAGCAAAAGCCTCCAAAAACGAAAGTTCATCAAAAAAAGCATACGCCTCTTGCGT
>JAILDR010000234.1 GCA_024689285.1 Bacteroidales bacterium
CGCTATGCGTCGTTGCGAGCGTAGCGCGGCAATCTAGAGAATCGCCCTCATTAGTGGATTGCTTCGTTCCTCGCAATGACGCGAAGCGGTCCAAAGGTTCGTCATCAAACAAAGCCGGATCTATGAAGTAGATATACTCCATCGGCACCGCATAGCTGGCGCGGGCCAAGTCCTTGCACTGTGGGTCGCACTCCCAGCCAATCTGCTCGCTCATCCATTTCTGCGCTTCAGCGATGGTGGCGAAATCGGGCTTCATGCGAAACACCAGCCGCAACCCGTGGCACGAGGGCGTCATTCCGGCATACAGGATGCCCAACTCCCCGATGCGGGGTGCCACGTTCTGGTCGTAAAACGCGCGCGGGTTCTCGATATGGTCGCCGTCGTAGATGCTCACCCCGCTGGGTTCGGCCAATGCGTTTTTGCGTGCATCGGCGAAGTAGGCCTGGAAGGTGATGATGGGCAGTTGCTTCTTCATCACGTTGCGTTTGTCGTGATCGCTTTCTGCAGCAATCGCCTCGCAGAGGTCGCGCACCACGGGTGATGCGCTGACCTCATTGAATTTCTCCATTGTGCAGCGTTCGCCTCTCTGGGATTTCACGCTGCTGAACATACTGAACTTGCTCATGCTGCACGGCGGTTAGGAAGGTTCAACGAAAGGAAGTCGACCACTTTCTGCAGCTCGTCGAGCATCTGCGGGCCTACGCCGTACTCTTCCTTGGTGAAGCGGAAGGTGAGGGTGTAGTTGCCGTCGGGACGGCGCACCAGTCGGGCATGGGGCGTGCGCATCACTTCCACACTGCGCGGTCCACGCGGACGGTTCTGAGTGAATGAAGCCTGGCGCTTCTGGGTGTTGACAAAGAGTTTGCCGTTCAGCACTTGTTGGTTGAAGTTGTCCTGACTCTGCAGGTTGACTGTCATGTTGTTCAGTACGTGAATGTTGAAAGTATTCTTCATTGTTAATGGTTTAGTTGTTTAATTGATGTTGCATTGTTGATTTTCTGCCATTTGGCTCGGTAGTAACAGTCGCTGGCGAGCAGCTGTTGGTGGCGTTTCCGCATGGCGCAGACGGCGGGTTGGCTGCATCCGAGCAGTTCGGCCGCTTGCGCCTGGGTGATGGGGAGGGCTGCCGCTATCAGGGTACGTGCGTCGGCCAGCCGACGTTCACGGCATCCGCCGCGCAGTTCCTCCATCGTCACGCCCAGGGTGTCGATCATTCGTTTCAAGGTGTTCATCGTTCCGTGGGTGTTGTGGGGTGGGAGGCCTTGCTGTGCTTCCCACCCCGAGTGGGTGTCATCAGTGTCGATGCGCATCATGATTAGGCAGGGTTGATACGGTCGATGTAAATGGTGGTCGCCTGCATCGGTTCGCCGGTCTGCTGCGAGCTCCACTCGCGCACCACCATCGAGCACTGCACGCGGTAGAAATACTGCGGGTCGTACTTGGGGCAGTTCACAGCCCGTTCGCCGGTGATTTCACCCAAGAAGGTGTCGATGCCGTTGGTGAGTTTGAGCGTTACGCTGTTGATGACTTTCTGTTCACCCGTCTTGCGGTCCTGATACTGGCGCGTGGCCAGCGGAGATTGATTGAGAATTCTTACTAAGGATTCCATAGTTGTTATTGTTTTGTTATTTGCTTTTTACCTTTTCCTTTTGGCTGTCTCCTTAATCCGGTGCAAAATACGGAAGAATAATTCGGGGCTAAAATCCGTTATTTTAGACTTGCGAAAAGAGACTCTTTCAGTTGACGAAGTCTTTGTCTTTGTGTAGAGCTAAGGCTATACAATCCGGCGCTTTTGTAGATGCTGTTTTTTTCGTTTACACCTTCCAGTTTTTTGTGAAGCTCGATGAGGCTGTTGCATTGGTAAACGTTCAGAACCTGAAGGTGAAATACGATATTGGTCACAAGATACCTGTTCAGCAGCCCTTGGTGTTTTCCCTTCTGTAGCACTAATAGGGGAGTGAAAAGCGGGTCGTCAAGCAGTGTGGTCCACAGCATTTTTATATGGGGCTGCCATTCGGGTACTACATATTCGTCGATGCTATTCACGTAGTCTAAAGCCTCGAGCTTGCGTTGTTTCAAAAGCTGTTCGACCGCCGTCTCTTCGTCGGTCATGTCGACATACAGTCTTCCCTCTCGCGCAGCTGCCAGCAGCTTCTCCGCGTCAAAGTCCTCGGGACGGACTCTCCATAGATGTGTCACTTTGTCGAGTTTGTGAGGAAGAAGCATCAGAATTGACGTCTTTTCACTCGCGAGACTTCTTTCGCTCACTTCGCCCAACGGGTCGTTCCTTTTGACGACCATTAAAGGTGATAAAACAAGAAACCCACAAATGGAATTGCTTCCAGATGTGGGTGCAAAAATATAGGAAAATTTCCTAGAAAATCAATGGTAGGGACTACCAAAAAGCGTCGGTAGGGGGCTACAATTTTACAGTTTCCTTACTTTGGCGGCAAGATTTGGAAATTTGGATTCTATGGCTGCCGCCACAATCTTTTTGTCGGTGTCACGAAAAGCGCCTTTCATGTTCTGATTAACGGATGCCGCTTTGTAACCACTTATTCTTTCCACGACCTCGCCGATTGTGGTTTTCCCTGGAGGAGGGTTTTCACCTGTCAGTGCAATCGCATGCATTAGGATTCCCATTTGCTTACTTGTAAAGCACTGATTTTGGGTCTGGGCATTAAATGCGATTTCTGGCTCTTTCTTCGTATTAGTTTCAATTGCTTCTTGATACTTCTTCTTCCATTCTTCACACTCATTTTGCAATAGGTCGATTATTTGTTTTTCTTTGTTTATTTCATTTTTTAATTCTTCAACTAATTGATCTTCAATAACAGTCCCTTCTTCTGGCATTCGGCCTATTTCACGCAAACGAGATTCTACCTTATCACAGGCGCCTTCAATAATTGTCGAAATATACCCTTTTTCACGTTCTTCTAGTTCTTTTTTAAAACCAGTCATTATTTTTGACAAAATTGAATGCTCGTATTCTTCATCTTCTTTATCCTTGGCCCAATCAATAATATAATCAATTCCCATTGCAACGTCGTTAAGTGGAATATCAGGGTCTTCTAAAACTTCATCTAAGGAACGGCATATAATATCGTCTTCTATAATATTAGGGCTATAATTATTTGTTTCTAGAACGAGGGTGAGGAATATGTTCGCAATCCATTCTTCGTTTGTGAAAGGCTTGACATTGCTAAACTGTTCATATATATTTTCTCTAATTATATCAATCTCGTCAAGGACATCAGATTCATCGCCTCCGTCAATTAAACACTTCTTTGACCTAAACCAATCGCTGCCAAGCCAATTATAAACCAATGCCATAGTAGAAGTACTAATAAACTTTCTTGGAAACTCACCGTCCCTTCTGTCTGCAGATTTATCAACGTATCTCGCAGAATACATGGCAGGTTGTTCCTCATAATATATCAATGAACAGATATAACAGGCATTGTTCAATATCTCTTTCGTAAATTCAGGTGCTTCAATGGAGTGTTTATAAAACTGAAGCTTTTTAAGCCTTTTTAAATACTGGTACTCCAAAGAGTCTTTGGAGCGATTTCTGGTGAAAATCGACAAGTCTTTCTTTTCCTTATAAAACAATGAACGGGGTATGCTTGTGTAGTCCATAGAATCAAATTTTAGCTACTGAAAAGTAGCACTGGTTTTGAGTTGGTGCTAATATTGTTTTTAAGAATAGAAATTGCTATCTGTTTCCTTTCGCCCTGTTGTGCGTCTTGCAAAGCATCTGGCAGTTGGCGATGTCGGTGCTGCCGCCCTTGCTCCATGCTGCTACGTGGTCGGCGTCCATCTCCTCCAACTTCCAGATACGATGGGCGTTCTGGTCGTGACCGATGGCGCAGTAGGGGCAGTTCGACTTGTTTTCGGTTTTGGCTTGTGCGGTTTGTCGCTCATACACCTTGCGCATGGTGGGTTTGTCAAACAGACGCACGTTCAGCAGTCGGGTATCCTTGCAGCCGCCTAAAACATACTCAAAGATGCCCTTGTGGTCCGAAACGAAGTCGTCTTTGAAAAGCTCCGCCACCTTGGCCGACACCTCGTTGTGGTTGTAGGCATTGGCGTGGAAACGCTCGTAGAGGTCGCCCCAATTCAGGCCTTGCATCTCTGGATAAATGTCGTTGAAGATGTTGTCTGCCCAATCGATGACGGTGTTGAAATAGGTCTTGATTTCCTTGATGTTTGTGTCCTTTCGATGGGCGCTCATATATACGTCCACATTGCCTTTGCTCACCCATTTCAACGCGGTAGCCAGGAATTGCTGACGGTTGGCCGGTCCCTTCACGAAGCTCTCCCAACGCTGGATGTTGGCATTCTGCGAGTTCGAAAACTCAGCCTTGCATAGGGTCACGAATGGACCAGAGAAGATGGCATTCAGCTCCTCTTGCTCATTAAGGGGAATACCCGCAATATTGATGGTTTTGAACCATTCCTTGATTTCGTCTTCGGCCTTTTCACCTTCACCCTCGCAGATGTAAACCAGCAGTTTGGTTTCAAGAATCTTGCGCTGCATTCCCTCGTTCAAGCCGTCAAATATCTGTTCCAGTCCGTTAATCTTCACGGCAAACTTGTTCTTCAGAAAACGTCCCAGCGAGGTGATGCGTTGCTGGCCATCAAGCACCTCCAATCGTCCACCATCCACTTTATTGAAGTAGATAAGACCAAGCGGATAGCCTTTCAGCACCGACTCGATGACGGCCACGTCGCGTTTGCCGTCGGCGTAGATGTAGTTGCGCTGATATTCAGGTTGGATGGTCAACTGACCGGCGAGACCATAAAGGCCTTTGCCCTCCAGCTCGTTATATTCGAAGCCGTCGCAAATTTGCTCAACGGTATAGATTTTCAGTTCGGTTTTCATAACACAGCGGCAACTTTTCGGATACTTTTGAGAATGTCTGCCACCGACTTGTCGTTGCGTGTGGTCTGCATGTTGTATTTCATTGGCAGGTACATCAGCGTGTCGGCAGGCACATCGAGTGCCGCTTCAAACATGAGTGCGGTTTTGGCCGTAAGGGCGCGGCGACCGTTCAATATCTCGTTGACCACCGAGTAAGTTAACCCGACGCTGTCGGCCAATTGTCTTTGGCTGATGCCGCGTGCCTCGATTTCATCTTTCAGCACCTCGCCAGGATGTGTGGGGAATGCCCCGTACAGATAGTCTTTTTCAAATACAATCTCCATGTTGCAGTATGACTTTCAAGTGCAAAAATAATACTTTTTTCTCAAAAGTTCGCACTTTTTGCGAATTTTTATTGCTTTTTGCGGATTAGGATTCTTCGATATGGCAATTCAGGCTTTCCGTCCTTCAAATAGTACAAGTCACCATCTCGAAGCCCTTTATTCTGTGCTTTTAATTCACGGGGGAAGGGCTTTAAACCTAATTCAAGACCATAATCCCCGTGGGGATGCCCGATAATCTCAAATTGTTCAGGGCAATATTTGTCCAAGAATGTAAGAGGAACGCCCATCACACCATCGTAATCTGATGGAATAGCATCAGTGAAAGGAACCTCAATAGCATCGTAATTTTCGTAGTGAATGTATTCTTTGCATCCTCGTATTTCCTTGTGCTTGCTATGTTTGAGATTTTCTGACATAGTCATAAGTTGAAGTGGTTGATGACGGCGACCATGATCAATATTGGTAAACCAGCAGCAATTACGGAATTTCACAAGGTTAGTACTTTCATCAAACACTCCATCGGCATAACTCTCTCTTGGAACTTCAACACGGAAATAGGCATTCCCGTTTTGGAAACCATTACCCATCCACATTTTATTTTCTTTTATCAATGGAAAGATTTCCTTGTACGAAACCGCATTCATGCTTCCAACGATGACAAACTGCTTACCAGAATCAATTAACCAAACCACAAACTCCCTAAATAATGAAAACGGTGGATTGGTTACAATAATATCAGCTTCATCACGCAGTTTCTTGATTTCCTTGCTACGGAAATCGCCGTCGCCCTCCAAGTATTGCCATTCGAGGTCGTTGATATCAATTCGGTTGTCGCCCGTCACATCACGGGTCAACACGAATATCTTGCCGTTGGTTTTGCTTTTGTCAGGATTGAAATAGGGTTGCTGCGTTTCGAAAAGCGTAGGCTGATAAGGCATCTTGTATTTTTTCGACTCCGGAGCATAGCTCGTGGAAATCAGCTTTTTCAACCCCAGCAGCTCAAAGTTCTGCGCGAAAAACTTGGTGAAGTTGCTCCACTCGGGATCGTCGCACGGCAACAGCACCGTCTTGTCACGAAACACATTGGGGTCGTAGTCCAGATAGGCGTT
>JAILDR010000235.1 GCA_024689285.1 Bacteroidales bacterium
CTGTTCCGGGGATGGGACAGGCGAAAAAACAACAAAGGGACAGCAGATAACCTGTTGTCCCTTTTTGTCGGAGTGGCCCGACTCGAACGGGCGACCGCTTGCACCCCATGCAAGAATGCTAGCCAACTGCACCACACCCCGATTGCCTTAGCGGCTGCAAAAGTACGAATGTTTTTTGAATTGACACTCACTTTGAGCGAAAAATTTTATCTTTGCCAGCAAATTACTCTAAACTCTAAACTCTAAACTCTAACTAAGCACTATGGAACACATTGAATGTCTGATAATTGGCTCAGGTCCTGCGGGCTATACCGCTGCTATCTACACCTGCCGTGCCGATGTGAAAACTGTGGTCTACGAAGGTATGCAACCTGGTGGACAGCTCACCCAAACCACCGAAATCGAGAATTTTCCAGGCTATCCCAAGGGCATCAACGGCCCCGATATGATGGAAGACATACGTCAGCAGGCCCTGCGCTTCGGGGCTGAGATTCGCGAAGGCGAGGTCACCGCTGTTGATGTCAGCCAACGTCCCTTCAAGGTGACGACAGAATACGATGGCGAGTTGCTGGCCGACAGCATCATCGTCTCCACCGGCGCCTCGGCCCGTTATCTCGGTCTGCCTTCGGAAGAACAGTTCAAAGGCGGCGGCGTTTCAGCCTGTGCCACCTGCGACGGCTTTTTCTATAAAGGTAAAGATGTTGCCGTTGTGGGCGGAGGCGATACCGCCTGCGAAGATGCCACCTATCTCGCCAAGCTCTGCAATAAGGTGTACCTCATTGTCCGCCGCGACGTGCTGCGTGCCTCCAAAGCGATGCAACACAGGGTGTTGAATACGCCCAATATCGAAGTGCTTTGGAAACACCAGACCAAAGAACTCTTTGGCGAGCAGCAAGGCTTCATGAAGAAACTGAAAGGTGCTGTCCTCTATCACAGCGACACCAAAGAAGAGCGCACCATCTATGTGGACGGCTTCTTTGAGGCTATCGGCCATACGCCCAACACCGAGCCTTTCAAAGGCATCCTTGATATGGACGAGGAAGGCTATATCCTCACCAAGCCAAAGTCAACAGCCACCAACGTGGAGGGTATCTTCGCCTGCGGCGACTGCCAGGACCGCACCTACCGCCAGGCTATCGTGGCTGCCGGCACAGGCGCAATGGCGGGTATTGAAGTGGAAAGGTATTTGATAGCCAATAAATAAGTATGCAGGTCAAAATCGTCAATACCTCAAATAACGCTCTTCCTGCCTATGAGACTAAGAACTCAGCGGGTATGGACCTGCGCGCCTTTTTGCCCGACGGTCCCGTCACCCTTGAGCCTATGCAACGCGTCTTGGTGCCTACGGGCCTCTATATGGAAATCCCTGAAGGCTATGAAGGTCAGGTAAGGCCGCGCAGCGGTCTGGCCATCAAGAGCGGCATCACCGTGCTTAATAGCCCGGGCACCGTGGATGCCGACTATCGCGGGCAAGTCTGTGTTATCCTTATCAACCTGTCGGACAAACCTTTTGTCATCAACAGCGGCGACCGCATCGCACAGATGGTCTTCGCCCGATGCGAGCAGGCCGAGACGGTGGAAGTGGAAACACTTTCGGAAACCGAACGAGGTGCAGGAGGGTTTGGCCACACCGGAAAAAACTGAAAACGCACATGAAAAAGCTGTTTCTTATCCTTTTATTGGGTTGCCTTGTCTCGGGATCTATGGCCCAGCAGGTTGAGTCGGAATACAAGGATAAACCCGACAAGCGCAAAAACGCCACCTACTTCTCGAACGGCCTGCAAAGCAAATACCGCGAGGACACCGAAGGCGCCATTCGGAATTTCGAACAGGCTTTGCGCTATATGCCTGACGACCACGCTTCGATGTTTGAGCTCTGCGAGCAATACGTCAACGCGGGACGTATCGAGGATGCCTTCAAGATGATTCGCAAAGCCGTTGAGACTGACCCTGGCAACAAATGGTATCAGTTGCGTCTGGGCCGGTTTTACCGCGAGTTGTCGCAATACGACGACTATATCAAGCTCTATGAGGGCTTAACGGTCCAATATCCCGACGACCTCGATATGCTCAGCGACCTGATTGACGCCTATCTCATCATTGAAGATTACGACAAGGCCTTGAACAAGATGGACCTGCTGGAACAACAGGTCGGGCAGAACGAGGTAATTACAGAACAGCGTCTCAGAATCTACAAACAGCAAGGCAACATCAGGAAACTGGTGGCCGAACTAGAAAAGCTGATTGAGCAAAACCCAGAAAACCCGCGCTATTACAGCATGTTGGCACAGCTGTACACGGAAAAGGGGAACGACAAGGAGGCGCTGAATATTTATGAACAAATCAAGAAAATCAACCCCGAAGACCCCTATATTAACGTCTCATTGCTTGAGTTCTACGAAAAGAACGGTGACATGGACAAAGCCTTCAGTGAGCTGATTACGGCTATACGCAACCCTAAACTCGACCTCGCAACCAAGGCAAACATCTACGATTATTGGATGAACAAAAACCAAAACTCGGACGGCATCAACGACCAAGCGCGGCAATGCGGTGAGGCTTTCATCGAGACCCATCCCGACAACAAATTCGGTTATCTTATCCTTGGCTCTTATTACCTTATCGTTGAAAACGCGGTGAAATCGAAGGAGTTGTACAAAAAGTCGCTGGCTATTGACAGCACAGACTTCCTCTCGTGGCAAAACCTCATCATCAGCGAGTCAAAGCTTAACGAAACCCAAGCTGTTCGCGACCATGCCGTCAAAGCCTTGAGTTATTATCCCATGCAATCGGTCTTTTATTGGTATGCGGGTGTTTCCAGTGCTTTGTTGAGCCTCAACGACGATGCCGTTGCCTATCTTGAGAAAGGGCGCAAATATACCACCGACAAGGTGCAATTGGCCAATTTCGACGCTTTCCTGGGTGACCTCTACCATGAGCAGGGCGATGAGGAGAAAGCCTTTGATGCCTATGAGCGCACTTTGCGCAACGACCCTGACAATGTGCTGGTATGCAACAACTACGCTTATTTCCTCGCTGTGAAAGGACAAGATTTGGAAAAAGCCCTTGAACTGTCGACAAAAGCCATCAACGCTGAGCCCGACAACCCGACTTACTTGGACACTCACGCCTGGGTGCTGTACATGAAGGGCGACTACAAGGAAGCCGAAAAACACATGAAAAAAGCCCTGAAACTGCTGAAAGAACCCGACGAGATCTATACGAAACACTATGAGGCTATCGTAAATAAACTGAAAAACTGATTTCTTGACATAATGCCCATGCCTCCATGATGGAATCTTCCGTTGGCTTAAAGATATAGAATCCCTCACAAATGGCTCGCCAAACAAAAATAGCAATCCTGTTACTTGGCATCGCGCTGCTGGCCTCTGCCTGCTCGGCTCGAAAGAAAATGGTGCAGCCTATGCCGCCGCAGTCATTTGAATGGCTGACAGCCAAGCTTGACCTGCAAGCCGATGCCAACGGACAGTCGTTTGACGATTTGTCGGGACAGCTTCGGATGAGGAAAGACAGCCTCGTGTGGCTGAGCGTGACGGCCACGATGGGAGTGGAAGTGCTGCGGGCCAAAGTCAGCAACGACTCCGTTTGGATCGTCAGCCGCTTGGAAAAGACCTATTTGGCTGAGCCCTTGGACACTCTTGCTTTCCTGTTGGGTATGCCGTTGAGCCTGCCTTGGCTGCAAAATTTGCTCTTGGACAATAACGAGGGCCTGGCTCCCGTTGAAAACCAGACGGTACTACTGAAGAACTTTGCCTTTGGCAATTATTCCGCCAAGGTGAAGTACAACAACATCAGAAGGGACGAACCAACCACGTTCCCGCTCAAAATCACTGATAAAATGAATCGATTTAGGATACCGGAAAGAGAGGAGAATAGACGTTGGTAAAGAAAACAAATATAGAAAAACTTTCTCGGAAGAAGATTTTCCAGGCTTTGTCGCTGACAGGGGGTCATGACCCCCTGACTCCTCCAGAGTCTCGGCAAGTCCGAAGAAATATCTTTTTTGTCCTTTTCGTACTATTCCTTATACTGCCCAGTCCCGCCTTCGCGCAAAAGACCAAAGGCAAGTCGAAACAGCAGTTGCAGAGCGAAATCACCTCGCTGCAAAAGGAGATTGCGACGGCTAACGAATTGCTGAAAAAGACCACCAAGGACAAAGAGATGACCCTCAACGAAGTCTCGATTCTCGACAAGAAAATCAAGCAGCGTGAGAAGCTCATCAAGGCCTACAACCAGCAGATTGCCGTCCTTGATGAGGAAATCAATGTGGGGCAGACCCATATCAAGACCCTGAACTCCGACCTGAAGTCGTTGCGCAAGGAGTATGCGAAGATGATTGTTTTCGCTTACCGTAACCGCAGTCAATATTCCCGTCTGGGTTATGTCTTTGCTTCGAAGGACTTCAACCAGGCTTTCAGCCGTCAACGCTACATCCGTCAGTTCAGCGATGCCCGGAAGATAAAGATGGACCAGATTGCCGGCACCGAGCGGCGCATCACGGGTGAACTGGAAGCCAACCAGAAAGCGCGTGAGAAAAGGACTGCCATGCTGATGGATGAGCAAAACCAGCAAGAAGCCCTGCAACAAGAGCAGGACGAACTGAACCGGCAGGTGGCTAACCTCAAGAAAAAGGAAGGCAGCATCCAGCAAGACATCAACAACAAGCAACAGCAAGCCCAGAAGCTTCAGAAGGCCATCGACGACATCATCGCCGAGGAGATACGCTTGGCCAACGAGCGCAGCCGCAAGGAAGCCGAAAAGGAAGCGCCGGACAACAAGGGCAAGGCTCCAGCTCCCAAGGAGAAGGGTATGGCGTTGACGCCTGCCGAGAAGACCTTGTCGTCCAATTTTGCCAGCAACAAGGGCAAGCTGCCCTGGCCAGTGGAGCGGGGTGTCGTTTCCTCATCATTCGGCAAACATGCCTCGGTGGTCTCCGACAAAGTTACCGTAACCAACAACGGCATCGACATCGCCACCACGGATGGCTCACAAGCCCGTGCCGTCTTCGATGGCGAGGTGGCCAGCGTGACCAAGCTGACGGGTGCCAACACGGTGGTCATCGTTCGTCACGGCGAGTATTTCACCGTCTATTCCAATCTTGAGAACGTCGCGGTGAAGCGCGGCGACCTGGTGAACACCAAGCAGAGTCTCGGTACGGTACATACCAATAAGACCGAAGGCAAGACCGAACTGCATTTTGAATTATTGAAAGAAACCCAACGACAAGACCCAGCGGGTTGGTTGTCGAATTAAAGCGTATGAAGAACAATTTGTTGATATTATTTCTGATAGGTTTGGCCTTGCTGGTTTCTTCCTGCAAGGTCAAGGAAGTGCCGGGCCGGGTGAGAGCACCGCGCCATTGCAACACCTGCACCAAGTGGAGCCACGTGCCGCAAGAAACCCTTGAACAAGAAATGCTGCATAATGATGAAGGCTAAAGAACTCGACCTGCTGAAGCGTTATTTCCCCGAGCCGTCGGTTCAGATGGTGGGCGGAGTTTTTTCGCAGCGCCGTTTCAGCCTGCATTTCAAGCGTCCGCGTTCGTCGAAATTAGGTGATTTCCGTCCGCCTCGAACAAACAACAGCCTCTGCACCATCACTCTTAATCTGAATCTGAACCCTTACCAGATGCTCATCACCTACCTGCATGAAGTGGCGCATTACGATGTTTATCAGCAATACGGAATGCAATGGGTGGAGCCTCACGGCAAGGAATGGCAGACGCGGTTTTTCGTTTTGTTGCAGCCTTTCATGAACGAAACCATATTTCCGCAGGATATTCTTGACGCTTTGCGTCATCATTTGCAACATATCAAAGCCAGTAGCACGGCTGATGTCAGTTTGCAGCGGGTGCTGAAACGGTATGATACCCATCCTACAGATTTGGTCACGGTGGAGGAACTGCCTGAAGGTGCAAGATTCGAGATGGGAAACGGGCTGGTGTTTCGCAAAGGAGCGAAGCAACGCACACGTTACCAATGCCAATGCGAGACCAACGGACGTACCTATAGAGTGGCCGCCTTAGCGGAGGTGAAAGCTTTGTGATTACCTTATTTCTTCTTAATGACTCTCTTTTTCGGTGTGTTTTTCGGGTCTTTCACAAGAGCCATGCATTGTTGGTATGTGAGGGAGCTCAGGTCGGTGCCTTTGGGCAACTTGAAGTTGCTCTTCTTGTAGCTGATGTAAGGGCCGTAACGTCCGTCAAGCACTCGCAGGTCGGGGTCTTCGTCAAAGGTACGGAGGATGTTGTTCAAGTCTTTTTCCCGTTTCTCGTTGATGATGTCAACGGCGCGTTCGTATTCGAGGAGAGCTGGGTTGTCGGTCTTGGCGAGACTGTAGAACTTGCCGTCATGTCTCACGTATGGACCAAAACGCCCTACGGCGACGATAATCTCCTTGCCCTCGAATTCGCCCAACGAGCGCGGGAAGTCGAACAGTTTCAGCACCTCTTCCAAAGTGACGCTGTCGATGCTCATGTCCTTCTTCAGTCCAGCGAAACGAGGCTTTTCTTCTGACTCGGTATCGCCAATCTGGGCGACGGGGCCGAAGCGCCCTACTTTTACATACACATTCTTGCCCGAGGCGGGGTCGATGCCCAACAGCTTCTCGCCGCTGAACTTGCCTGAGTTTTCGGTGGTGGAGACCACCTGGTTGTGGAAGCCCTTGTAGAAGTCGCGAATCATGGCGTTCCACTCGCGCTTGCCTTCTTCAATCTCGTCGAATTCTTTCTCCACATTGGCGGTGAAGTTGTAGTCGATGATGTCCTCAAAGTATTGCAAGAGAAACTTGTTGACCAAGATGCCTATGTCGGTGGGGATGAGCTTGCCCTTTTCTGCGCCATTCGTTTCCTTGCCTTTCTTGTCGGTTATTTTGTTGTTCTTCAAGGTGATAATCTGAAACTCCTGTTGGACTCCCTTGATATCGCCTTTGGTGACGTATTCGCGTTTTTGGATGGTGGAGATGGTGGGTGCATAGGTAGAAGGACGACCGATGCCCAGTTCTTCCATCTTCTTCACGAGGCTGGCTTCGTTGTAGCGGAATGGCGGACGGGTGTAGCGTTGTTGGGCTTCCATCTTTTCTATTTCCAGCGGTGTCCCGATTTCGATGGGGGGCAGGATGCTGACGGCATCTTCGGCTGGCGCATCGTCGTAGCTTTCGCGGTAGACCTTCAGGAAACCGTCGAAGAGGATGGCTTCGCCGGTGGCGACAAACTGTTTGCCGTTGGTTGAAACACCAATGTTGACATTGGTACGCTCCATTTGTGCATCAGCCATTTGCGAAGCGATGGTGCGCTTCCAGATAAGTTCATAGAGGCGGCGCTCGTCGGCAGTGCCTTTGATGGTATGTTGGTTGAGATAGGTCGGGCGGATGGCTTCGTGAGCCTCTTGTGCGCCTTTGCTCTTGGTGTGGTATTGGCGTGTTTTGACGTATTCCTCGCCGTAGTTCTCAGCGATTTCTTTCTTGGCCATCTCTAATGCGAGGCTCGACAGGTTGACCGAGTCGGTACGCATATAGGTGATTTTACCGGATTCGTAGAGCTGTTGCGCGATACGCATCGTGTTGGCAACGGATAAACCGAGCTTACGGGCGGCTTCCTGTTGCAGCGTTGAGGTGGTAAAGGGCGGTGCGGGATAGCGCATGGTAGGCTTTTTCTCAATGTTGTCGACTTTATAGGTGGCATTGAGGCACGACTCCAGGAATTTCTGCGTTTCCTCTTCCGTATCAAAGCGGTGAGGCAGTTCGGCAAGAAGGTTGTATTCCTGTCCGTCCTTGAAGAAGGTGAATTGTGCCGTCACGCGGTAGGCACTGGTTTGTTTGAAGTTCTTGATTTCTTCCTCGCGTTCAACGATGAGGCGCACAGCTACCGATTGCACACGGCCTGCCGACAGGGAGGGTTTCACCTTTTTCCACAGCAGCGGCGACAACTCGTAACCCACCAGACGGTCAAGCACACGGCGTGCCTGCTGTGCATTGACGAGTCCCATGTTGATGTCGCGTGGATTCTCGATGGCGTGTTGAATGGCGTTTTTGGTGATTTCGTGGAAGACGATACGCTTGGTGTTTTTCTTTTTCTTCAAATCAAGCACCTCGTAGAGATGCCATGAGATGGACTCTCCCTCGCGGTCCTCATCAGAGGCCAGCCAAACAGTGTCGGAAGCTTTGGCCAGCTTGCGCAGCTCGGCAACAATGTTCATCTTGTCATCCGAAATCTCATATTCCGGCTCAAAGTTCTTTTCCACGTTGATGCTCAGCGTGTTTTTGTTCAGGTCGCGCACGTGCCCCTGACTTGCTTTTACCGTATAATCCTTGCCCAAAAAGCCTTCGATGGTTTTGGCTTTGGCGGGTGACTCCACAATCACTAAATTCTTTGCCATAGTCTCAATTCTTCAATTTTGGAGGGGTGTTAGCCCCGGTTTTGCGGTTGCAAAATTAGCAGAATAAAACGGCACAAAAGAAACTTTTTTGAAAGTTTTTCTTATTTAGTTGGTTATCAGAATTATAAAAAGTCCTATTTTTGTGGCATGAAAAATCTGCTCCCTATAGTCATTAAAGCCGCGCTTGAGGCCGGGAAAGCCATTATGGAGGTGTATGCTACTTCGTTTGAGGTCTACACCAAGGACGACAACTCACCCGTCACTCAGGCTGACTTGCGCGCCAGCAACATCATCAAGGAATTGTTGAAACCCACGGGTTTGCCTTTCGTCAGCGAGGAAGACTTGCCTCCCGACCGCTCGCAGTATAGGCGTTATTGGCTCGTTGACCCCTTGGATGGCACGGCGGAATTCGTGAATCGCAACGGCGAATTTACGGTGAACATCGCGCTGATTGACGACAAACAACCCGTCATGGGTGTGATTTATGCACCGGTAATCGATAAATTGTGGTATGCCGTAGGGGCAGACTGTGTGTGTCCACTTGTAACCAAGCGGATGCACAGGGTGCGACCCTACACCGTTTTGGTCAGTCGTTCGCACCGCACGCCCGAGGTGGACGAATATATTAATAAGGTATTGCGAACCGCCCATCCTGATTTGGTCATCGACACGCAAGGCAGCAGCCTGAAGTTCGCCCGCCTGGCCGAAGGCAGTGCCGATGTATACGTCTGCTACAGCAAGACCAAGGAATGGGACACCGCCGCCGCCGATGCCATCCTTCGTGCCGCTGGGGGCAAGGTGCTACGCATCAGCGACGGGCAGCCTTTAGAATACAGCAAAAAAGAATATCCCAACCCGCCGTTTGTGGCTTGGGCAGTCAATCAAAATGCTGAACAATCTATAAATCATTAAGAACTATAATACCATGAAGAAAACAAATCTAATTGTATTGACAGCGTTGCTCTTGATTACATTTGCAGGATGCGACAAAAAGCAACCAATAGACCCCGCTGGCAATTCGCTTGTTTCTACGATTGAAGTTGAAAACGTCAATGGAACGATTGTCGAGGCCTTGTACTCTGACAGCACCAAGATGTATTTCCGTCTGCTTTCCGATACGACCGCCGAAGTGGTTAGCTGCCATGAATTCTATTATCATGAAAACGAATCATCGGGTTGGATTTATCGAGGGAAGGTTGCCGTCCCTGAGAAACTGACGCATTCGGGGAAAGACTACACCATTGTAGGCATTGGCAATCATGCTTTTGGCTTTTTTCTAGACTATGGCGACTACTACTATCCAGCCAGTTTCGTGACCGAGGTCGAACTGCCCAATACCATTACCCGTATCGGCGATGAAGCGTTTTATGAATGCGAAGAATTGGTTTCTATCAATCTTTCCAACCACTTAACTTACATCGGTTATGCGGCCTTTGCCAATACGGGTTTGACTTCTGTCGAAGTACCCAATTCGATAACGGAAATCATGCACAGCTGTTTTGCTGGTTGCGAGCATCTTAGTGCTGTAAAATTGCCTAATACAATTGTCATCATCGACGATGTAGCCTTCGCCGAAAATCCTTTGTTGACCACCTTTGAGATTCCAGCTTCGGTTAAGTGCATAGGTTCATACGCTTTTATGTATTGTGATGCATTGAAGACTATGTTTTGCCGTCCAACCTCACCGCCGATGGGGACTCATCTCGGCTTTTATTCAGAGGGTCCCATCCAGTTGAGTGACTCACTCGAGACCCTCTATGTGCCGATGGAAAGTGTAGAGGTTTATAAGAACGACCTCAATTGGCAGCATTATTCCGATATTATTGTTGGAAACTAACCATTAAAACGCAAAAAAGATGAAAAAAATCAAAAGCATAATCAGCATAATGATAGTATCGCTTGTCGTGATTATTACAGGTTGTGGCAAAGATGAAATCAAGGCACCCGAAATTGTATCCACTAAAGAAGTGGTCAATGGTGGGCATATCATAGTTGAGGCTACTTTTGACGACGCATCAAGGATGTATTTCACCATCATTTCGTCTAACGAAGCTGAAGTGACCTACGCCAACAAATTCTATTTTGAAGACGAAACAGACTGGAAGTATGAAGGCGATGTTGTTATTCCTAAAGAGTTTACGCATTATGGTCAAACCTATCGTGTGGCGGGGATAGGCTACATTGCATTCTACGGCTGCGAATCCTTGACTTCCGTAGACATTCCTGAAACAGTTAGCAAATACATTTTCAATGGTGCTTTCGCGAATTGTTCCGAATTAGTGAAAGTCAAGATGCCATCTCGGCTTGAAGAACTCGGTGAAGGGGCTTTCAGCGGATGCAAGAAACTCGCTTCCATCAATCTGCCTGAGGGGATGAAAGCCATCTACCAGCAAACATTCTCAAGTTGCGAGAGCTTGACTTCCATCCTCATTCCCAATTCGGTTGAGACCATCGGTTTTTCAGCTTTTGCACTTTGCAAAAACATGGAGTCGATTGAAATTCCTTCGGTAACTACTGTTGCTCCGTGGTCGTTTCTCGGATGTGAGAATTTGAAAGAAATCAAGATGCCTACGATGAAGTATATCTGTCAGTCAGCTTTTGCCGGATGTACGAGCTTGTCGTCTGTTGTGCTTCCTGCCACCACTGCCGAGGTGATGGGACACGCTTTCGCAGATTGCACCTCCTTGACTTCGGTGACTTGTCAAGCGACAGTTCCGCCTATAACTTATCAACCATTTGAACCCGGCGACGACCCGTTTATTGGCTGTCCAATCCAAGAAATCAAAGTACAGCCCGCATGTGTCGAAACCTATAAAACGGCAGACGGCTGGAAAAAATACGCCGATTTTATCGTAGGCTATTGAACTTGTTTTGTTTTTTGGATTAGCGGGGCTGCGCTTGGGCGCGGCTCCGCTATGCAATTTTAGAATTCTTTATATTAGTTCTCAAGCTGTCCCCCCACTTCCTCCATCAGTTCCGCCCCTTCCAAGTTGCGTGCGACAATCATACCATCTTTGATGAGGGCGTTCTGCGGGATGAAGGAAATGGCATACAAGGCACCGGCGGCATTGCCCCAGCCTTGCAGGTCGGAGACATGCGTCCAGGTGAGATTGTCCTTTTCGATGGCGGCGAGCCAGGCTTCCTTATTGGTGTCGAACGAAACGCCAAGCACGTCGAAGCCTTGCTCGTGGAACTTCTGGTAAGCAGCCACCACATCAGGATTGGCCTTGCGGCAGTCGGGGCACCATGAAGCCCAAAAGTCTACCAAAAGGAGTTTGCCTTGGGCGAGTTGGCTGAGGGTGATAGGATTGCCTTCGGGGTCGTTTTGGGTGAAGTCGATGATGGGCTGGCCGGCTTGCACGCGCTCTTGTTTCTCCACATATTCTTCAGCGAGTTTCAAGTTGGTGGTGCTGAGGGTGCTGTCAGCATGATGGATGTTGTCAATCATCGTGCGCAGCTCGCAGGGGCCGAAGACCCACTTGTAGCGGTACATCACATAATGCGCCACAGGGTCGGTGGGATGCTCCCAAATGTAGTCGAAGCAATGCATCTTCAAGATTTCATTGGCATCGGCCAGACTCATCGTGGTGTCGGCTTCCAGCTTGGCTTCCAGCTCGTTGTAGCTCTCGGTGAAGGCCGTCAGTCGGTCTTGCGACTCTGAGCCTTTCACGATGATATTGTTCGGGTTTTGTGCATCGCCTTCGATGGTCACGTTAGTATTGTCGGTGAAGAATTGGAACGGACGGCGCCAGCCTTTCAGCATCAGGCCGTACATCTCGTTGTCGGCGCATACGGGAGTCGCAAACACGGCGTCCCAGTTGACAATGGTTGCAGAGTCGAGGGTTTGCCCGTCCTTTTGCAGGTAGACGGTCTGCCCGTCGGCATTGGCGAGGTTCACATTGATGTTGAAGGTTTGGGTCTTAGGCTTGGAGGTGCAGGCGAAAAGACCTAATGCAAGAGCACCTAATAGGAAGAATTTCGTTTTCATAGTGTGAGTTATTAATTCGGAATTCGGAGTTCGGAATTCGGAATGACCCTCCAGAGGCCATAATTCCGCATTCCGCATTCCGCATTCAACATTATTTAAGCAATTCAGCGAGTTTTGCCGTTAAGTCATCGCCACGCAGACCTTTAGCCACCATTGTGCCGTTTTGGTCGAATAGGAAGTTGGAGGGGATGTAATAAATCATGTAGGCTTCGCTGGCTTTGTTTTCGCGGTCGCGCACCTGCGTCCAGGGCAGTTGGTCTTCCTCTACGGCTTCGAGCCATTTGGCCTCATCTTGGTCAACGCTGACGCCAACAACGTCGAAGCCCAGCTCGTGGTATTGCTCGTATGCAGCCTTCACTACGGGGTTCTCGTGGCGGCAGGGGCCGCACCATGAAGCCCAGAAGTCGACAAGTGTGAGCTTGTTCTTCCCGATGAACTCTGAAAGCGTTACGTTTTCGCCGTCTTTGGTTTGCAGGGTGAAGTCGATGAAAGGCTGACCCACTTCGAGGCGTTCCTGTTTGGCAATGTAATCGTTGAGGTCGTCCTTGTAGATTGATTCGGTGGTGAAGGCACCCACCATCTCCTTCAACTGGTCGAGGGGGTAATCCTGTTTCACTCCGTCCAGGAGGTAATGGGCCACAAAGCTGTCAGGATGGGCCTTGATGTAGTCGTCGCGGAAGCTGTCCTGTTGCTCCATCAGGGCGGTGCCCACCTTGTTGAGCGAGTCCATCATCACGGAATCGTTGTTGGTGAAAGCCTCGTTCATCACCGTGTACAGTTCACGAATCTGCACGTTGAACTGGTCAAGTTGCTCATTATAGTTGTCCAGTTCCGCCTGCGTTTCTGAGGCCATAATCTCGACATCCTGCGGGTTGTTGATGTCGCCCACGATGGTGACATCCTTGTTGTCGGCAAAGAAAGGCATCGAGCCGCGTTTGCCCTTCACCTTCAGCATGTAAAGAATTTGTGGATTGCCCACAGGGGCGGCGAGAACCGCTGCTTCATCGGCAATGACAGCGGAATCGATAGAGACAGGGGCATTATCGACCATCTTTTGCAGATAAACGGTTTGGTCGTTGCCGTTTTTCAGGCTCACGTTGACCTTGAAGGTCTCGGTTTTGTTGCAGGCGGTCAAGCCCAGCACCAATGTAAATAAGAAGATAAGATGTTTTTTCATTGTAAATTAGTTGTTTATGATTATTGCTATTTGATGGCGCAAAATTAGGAATAACTCTTGAATTGCAGGAAAAAAAGTGTTGTTTCGATAAAATCAGTACTTTTGTACCCGATGAAAAACGTTTTTCTGTTGATACTGTTGCTGTTTCTGTCTTTTGCAGCTTGTCGTCAAACGCCGCAGATTTGGAACCTTATCACCGAAAGTCCTGCCCAAATCTGGGAGGAGTGCTTCCCTTTGGGCAATGGACACTTGGGCATGATGCCCGATGGAGGCGTTAATAAGGAGACGTTTGTTCTGAATGACATCACCTTGTGGTCGGGAGGTCCGGCAGACGACAGCAACCCACGGGCTTTGGAGTCGTTGCCTGAGATACAGAGGCTGCTGAAGGAGGGCAAGAACGACGAGGCCCAGAGCCTGATGTACGAGACCTTCGTCTGTGGCGGCGAGGGCTCGGGACACGGGCGGGGAGCCAACGTGCCTTTCGGCTGCTTTCAGACCCTCGGGCAGTTGACTATCGAATACCAATATCCTGATGAAGGCCCCGTAACGGACTATCAACGGACGCTTAGTCTTAATGATGCCACCCACAAGGTTTCCATTGAAAAAAGCGGTCAGCATTATGAGCGCGAGGCTTTTGTCTCCAGCGTTGATGATGTGGGCGTGTTGCGTCTGAAAGGTCCCGCTTCTTTTTCACTTGGGCTATCAAGAGAAGAAAAAGCCGATGTTTTTGAGGATACCGAAGGTGTTGTTTTATGCGGCCAGTTGGATAGTCATGTAGAGGGTGTTGACGGAATGCAATATTATGCTAAAGTACAAACGGTTACTACAAACGGCGAATCGGTCATTTACTTCTGTGCCGCCACCAGTTTTCTATGCGACAACCCCGAGGCATACGTCAATGAACACCTGCAGAAGGCCATAGATAAAGGTTTCGGGAGGTTGAAAAGCGACCATCTGAAATCCTTCCATAGGCTATTTGACCGTGTAGAGTTGCAAATTGGCGAACCAAGCATGCATCAAGACCTTACCTTAAGCGAGCATTGGCGCGACTTCTTGGAAAACGACGACCCTTGGCTGCCAGCCTGCTATTTCCACTATGGACGTTATCTCCTTATCAGCTCGACGCGAGAAGACCTACTGCCCCCCAACCTTCAGGGACTGTGGGCTAACACGATACAGACCCCTTGGAATGGCGACTATCACCTTAATATAAATGTGGAGATGAACCACTGGCCTTGCGAGGTGTGTAACCTCAGCGAGTTGCATTTGCCGCTCATACGCTATGCCGAGAGGCTGATGCCCTCGGGACATAAAACAGCCCGCGACTTTTATGGCGCACGAGGCTGGACGGCGCATGTGGTCAGTAATCCTTGGGGCTTTACGGCACCAGGCGAGCATCCTTCTTGGGGCGCTACTAACACGGGCGGAGCTTGGCTGGCTCTTCATGCTTGGCAGCATTACCAGTTTACCCAAGATAAGGAGTTTCTGAAGGAGGCCTATCCCATAATGAAAGAAGCTGCTCAATTCTTTTTGGATGCGATGATTGAGGAACCTGAACACGGATGGTTGGTAACAGCTCCTACCACTTCGCCCGAAAACGCCTTCTGGCTCAACGACAGCACCGCCGTCAGCGTCTGTATGGGCAGCACGATGGATGTGCAGATTGTCAGCGAGTTGTATGATGCCGTTGGCCAATCGGCGGAGATTTTGGGTGTCGATGGGGCTTTTGCCGACAGTTTGCAACAAGCAAAATCCCACTTCCCACCGATGCAGGTGAGCAAAGAGGGTTATCTGCAAGAGTGGCTGAAGGACTATAAGGAAGTGGAGCCGCAGCATCGCCATGTGTCGCATCTCTTTGGAGTTTATCCCGGCACGATGCTGTTCCGTCATTGCGAGGAGGAACGACGAAGCAATCCAGAAGAATCGTCTATAGATTCCTCCCTATTGGAAGCCTGCCGCCAAACCTTATTGCGTCGCGGTGATGAAGGCACGGGCTGGTCGAGGGCTTGGAAGATTTGCTTTTGGGCGCGGCTCGGTGACGGCGACCACGCTTATCTGTTGCTGAAGAATCTGCTGCAACCCGCTATCGACAGCACAGGCCGTCATCATGCCGGCACCTACCCCAATCTCTTTTGTGCCCATCCGCCTTTCCAGATTGACGGCAACTTTGGCGGCACAGCGGGTATTGCCGAGATGCTGCTGCAAAGCCATGATGCTGACCTTGCGCTTCTGCCCGCTCTGCCCTCTTCTTGGAAAAGTGGTCGTTTCAAAGGGCTTTGTGCACGAGGTAATAAAGAGGTGGAATGTGTTTGGAAGAATGGTAAGGTCACGCGGTATAAGGTGACTTCGCGATAAAGTCTGTCGCCCTCACGCTCCCTTTTCTCTGTGATTTTAACTGTAACAACTGCAACAACTGCAACAACTGCAGAAAAAAACAGGAAAAAATCCTTGCCAAATCCAACTATTTTGTTTACCTTTGCAACCGCAAGCGCAAAGCCCGAATGAGGCAAGAGAATCTTTGTAACTATCTGTTTCTCTATGTGATACGCTGTGCAGATAGATTTGCTTACCGATTTTCTTTCATAACGTGCTCATTCACAATCCATTAAAGCATTAAAAACGATAGCAACGCTATACCAACGCTATAGCAAGGCTATTGCATGCCTATAGGCGCTATCTGGTAACTTCGTGACACCTTCGTGACACCTTCCTGATTCCTTTCTGTGGGCAGCATGTGGGCAGGAAGAAAACAGGGAGAAACAGGCAGGAAAGAGGCAGGAAACAGGAACCGCAGTCCTGTATCGGCCCGGTCATTTAGTCATTTAGTCATTAGTCAAAAACGGGCTTCTTGCGACCCAAAAACGATTTTGACCAAATGACCAAATGACCATAGAAGCCGAAAAGAAAGTGGTAACAGATTGGTTTATAGTTTTTTTCCGTTGATAGTTAGACGGAATGCAAATGACCGCTGTTACAGTTGTTACAGTTGTTACAGTTAAAAATACACACAGAGGAACAGGCTGTCCCAAGTGTCCCACTGTCTCAGCCCGTTCCAATGCGGGACAGTGGGACACTTTGAGGAAATTAACAATTATTTAACTCTTTGCAAGAGTAGACAATGCTGTGTTTTAACATTTGAGCCAAATTTCTAACTCCTACCTAACTCTAACTTAACTCCTATGTAAGGCTAAGGCTGGGTTTGTCAACTTTTTCAGCGTAAGACATGTCCATATCTCAACAAAATTTCGAGTTATGGACACTTATAACATTTTTTCCCTATCTTCGCAGCGTCGATAACTGCACTAACAGCGTCTCCCGCCCCCCAACAATTGACTATGCCGAATCCTGGATTTCAACAATTCAACAGTTCAACCATCAACAATTCAACACTATGAAAATCGTCAGCTACAACGTCAACGGCATACGGGCCGCCATCAACAAAGGCCTGCTCCAATGGATTAACGACTATCAACCCGACGTGCTCTGCTTCCAGGAGCTGAAAGCCACACCCGACCAAATCCCCTTGATGGACTTTGAGATGATGGGCTATCACCACTACTGGTTTCCGGCCCAGAAGAAAGGCTACAGCGGCGTGGGCCTCATCACGAAGCAGGAACCCGACAACGTGGTCTATGGCATGAACGAACCCCTTTACGACAACGAGGGCCGTTTCCTCCGCGCCGACTTTGGCGACCTCTCGGTGGTGAGCGTCTATCATCCCTCGGGCACTACTGGCGACGAGCGTCAGGCGTTCAAAATGGTTTGGCTGGATTTCTTCCGTCAATATGTCAATACGTTGCGTAAGGAAAGGCCTCAACTGGTGCTTTCGGGCGACTACAACATCTGCCACGAGGACATCGACATCAACAACCCAAGAAAGCACGACACCTCGTCGGGCTTCCTCCCCGAAGAGCGGCAATGGATGACGGATTTCCTCAGCGACGGCTATATCGACAGTTTCCGTCAGCTGGTGAAGGAGCCCAACCAATACAGCTGGTGGAGTTTTCGCGCCGGTGCCCGTGCCAAAAACCTTGGCTGGCGCATCGATTACCACATGGTGACTGACAATCTCCGCAACCGCATCGCTGATGTAGGCATTCTGCCCCAAGTGATGCATTCCGACCATTGCCCCATCGTGCTCGATTTGAAATGAATTGACAGGTTTTTTTCAAACACTTGTTCCTGTTCCAGAAAAATTCCATACTTTTGCAGCGGATTTATCCGAGGGCCTTATAGTTCAAGGGATAGAACGGAAGTTTCCTAAACTTTAGATCTAGGTTCGAGTCCTAGTGGGGCTACAAAAATACAATGGCTAAAAACAAGTTTTACGTTGTGTGGCAGGGGCGAACCCCTGGCATCTATGAGAGCTGGGAGGCATGTGAGAAGGAAATCACAGGCGTCAAAGGGGCCAAATACAAAAGTTTTCCCAATAGGCTGACTGCTGAATCTGCCTTCAAAGAGGGCCCTGATGCCTATTGGGGCAAGGAGGTGACCCCCGTCATCGACCTCTCGGCAGCTAAGGAACAGCCTGTGAGCCCGGCAATCGCCGTCGATGCAGCCTGTTCGGGCAATCCGGGCAAGATGGAATATCAAGGAGTGCTTGTCGACTTTGCGACTCAGCCTGCCACTTCCGTAAAGTTGTTCAAAAGCCCTTTGTTTGAGAACGGTACCAACAATATTGGCGAATTTCTGGCCATCGTTCATGCCCTCGCCTTGCAGAAACAGAAACACCTCAGCTACCCCATCTACAGCGACTCGGTCAACGCGCAACTGTGGATTAGGCAAAAGAAATGCAAGACCAAGCTGCAGCCCAACGCCAAGAATGAGTACCTGTTCCAATTGATTGCACGTGCCGAAAACTGGTTGAAAAACAATGCGATAGAAGTCCCTGTTCTAAAGTGGAAAACGGAAATATGGGGCGAAATCCCGGCTGATTTCGGCAGGAAATAAT
>JAILDR010000073.1 GCA_024689285.1 Bacteroidales bacterium
ATTAAGCTACATGATTTTTGACGCGGGACTTGGGGACACGTGACAAAACCAATTGTCTCGCGTCTCGTGTCTCGTAGCCCCGAGTCCAATATGCAAACTAAATTTGCTCATCTACTTATATGGTTCAGTTTGTCCAAGTGCTTTGAACACAATAAATTCAGCAATCTGGTCCTGAATATCCCAAATGTTGGAAAACTGGAATCTCCAAAAGTCAATTACAGAAAAACCGACAGGTTGACCCGCATATTTAAAAGTCTCTGTTCCTAAAAGGGAAGAGTGAGATTGTATGGACATATTATACTATTTTTTATTAGAGTTATAAAGTATTACAGTTATGATTTTATGTATCAAGAGAAAAGATAATAGAAAAATGTAAAAATATGTTTTATTCAATCAGACATTTAACCTCCTCACCAACTCATCCACCCCTTCCACAGCCTTCGCCTTAATATGCTGAATTCCAGTCGGCAGGCCGCCTTTCAAATCTTTCGGGTCAATCAAGAACTTGGAAATTTCACTTGGGGCATAATAGAAGCCACTTGTCCCAAATCATGGTACAGGCTCAAACTTTTTTTCATTTTTACACGAATTTCCATGAATTGGACACGAATTTTTCAAAAATTGTAATTAATGACAATTCGTGATATATTTCTGATAATTCGTGTTTTAAAAACAATCCATGAACATTGCAGGAGTATAATCAAGCTTTTTTCAGCACCCCATTATCGCAGCTGGCGAAATGTTCAAAGTGCGGCAAAGTAATCGAGCAATCTTCAAAGTCGGTTCGGAACGACCTGTCACATAGTCGTTTATGCGCGAAGGACTAACGCCGATAAGGAGAGCCAGCTGCTTCTGCGTCATCTGTTTCTCTTCGAGCGACAATTCTATCAAGTCGGCCACGGAAGGCTTGGCGATGGATAATGCTCCTTCTCGTACTCAATCACAATGTCCGACATCATCGTCAATTCGATGGCGTTGCGGTCGTTGGCGGGAGTATTGTCCGTCACCAACGGCAACAATTCCTCGATTCTCTCCAATGCAAATTCGTACTGTTCTTTCGTGATTTTGCTCATGTCGCTTTCCTCCTATATTGTTGAAACATCAATTATGTCATAATCGCTATGGGTGCCCACAAACCGAATAAACACATGGCCTATCGTGAATTTCACCACCACCACTATACGGTATTTGTTTCCTCTGATATTGAACACATAACGTTGATTCCCAACATAGTCCGTTGCTGGAAAATCAACCTTGATGTCCGAAAGGTTTTTCCATTCCGCCTCCTCGGTGATTTCATACCAGCGTTCTAAAGCCGTTTTCGCGTCGGCATGTCCTTCCGATTCGTAGAACTCGACCAACCTTTTATGTGATACTATGGTTCATCTTGAAGGTTTCATCGGTAGCGGTGATGTCTTCCATGCGGTCGAACGAGAACATGGCAAAGCCGCCATCGTCGAAACGGCCCAACAAGTACCACCGTTGCCGATATAATAGCGATAGCCATCTTTGCGGTCACAATCGATGTAAATGCCAAAGATGTCCTCGATGGCGTCCTTGTGGCGGTTGAAGGTGGTGCGGCTCAATGGCATCCCTTCGCTCATCTCCGTCCGCAGCCATTTTTCGTTGATTTCGGCAAACAAAATCCGCTTGGCACTGTGGATAGTGTTCACCAACCAGATGTATTCCTTGAATATTGCAGGTGTTTTCATATTCTGTTGTTCATCTTTCAATTCATCAAAGTTCCGAAGGGACGCCCCTAGTTCATCGGAACAAGCAAAGTCCTGAAAGGACGACTCTATTTCATCGGTGGTTTCAACCTCCGTCATCAAGCCCAGTCCCCACCAGACGTCTCAACCTCGTGAGTCAACCTCAAATCCTCTTCCTCCCCCAGTCCGCCTTCCAAATATACACCAGCGAAATCAAGCCGATGGAGATGTTGTAGACCCACTCAGCAGTCCACACACTGGCGATGGTGGAAGTCTTCGACATCAGGAAGATATAGATGATGTAGATGATGAGGATGCCGAACTCTAAGGCCATGGCTGCCGAGGTGTTGCCTGTGCCCGAGACGGCCTCGAAGAAGGTCATGGAAAAGGTACCAAGCAGCGTGGCGACACAGATTACATACACCGAGGGAATGGCAGCCTGCGCCAAAGCCTGGTCGTCCGTGTAAATCTGAAGAACGAGATGCGGGATTACCGCCACCACTGCGACCAAAACCGCACTACACAAAAAAGCTGTTCTTCACCACTTTCCAAATGCTTGCCATCACCTCGCTGCTCTTGCCCTCACCGATGATGCGGCTCGTCAATGTGTTGGCGGTTGAGGCAAAGGCGATGCCTGGGATGATGATAATCATATACGTGCTGCGCACCACTGATGAAACACCGATGGCGGTCTCCCCCATCTTCTCAATCATAACAAAGAAGATGAACCAAGCGCCGAACGAGAATAGGCGCTGTATCATGCTCGGAAAGGCCACCTTGAGAATGTCGCCCATCAAGGCGGGTTGCCACTGATGCCAACGGAACATGCCGTATTCCTCATGCGGTATCTTGAAATAGGTGTAAATCCAGAAGAAGAAAAACGCCGTTATTTCAGCCAACAGCGAGGCTAAAGCCGCACCGCCAATGCCCATTTCGGGCAAACCCACATTGCCGAAAATCAAAGCCCAGTCGAAAAAGATGTTCACCACCGCCATGATGAGGGTCGAGTAGGTGATGACTTGGGTACTGCTGATGCCGACATAGAAGGAGCGAAACAGGAAATTAAACACCACGAACATGATTCCGAACTGCCTGAATTTCAAATATTCATTAGCAGCCACAAAGATATTTTCAGATTCGATGATGACATGAAGCAGCCTATGGCTGAAGAAGAACAAAACGCCGAAAAGCAGAATGCCCAACCCCAAGACAAACAAGGCACCATGCTGAAACACCACACCAATGCGCTTGTAGTCGCCCTCTCCGTAACGCCGTGCGATAAAAATCTGTATGCCTATCGCAAAGCCCATCGCCAAGGTGGTAAAGACAAAATAATACAGTCCCGCCATCATAGAGGCACTCAGCTCGTTAGTGCCTAAGTGGCCGAGGAAAGCGGTATCGGTAAAAGTGATGATGGTCTGCGCAAGGTTACCCAACATGATGGGGTAAGCAATGCGCCAAATCTCGCGGTTGGTGATGCTCGTTGTTCTCATGCTGCAAAAATAAGAAAATCCGCGCAAAACATGACGTTTCACGCGGATTATAATAAATGCCTCACCAGAACTTATCTCAATCTGCCGGGATATGACTTCAGAGCCTCTTCGAGGCACTTGATGGCAGCCTTCAGGTCGTCGATGCAGATGCAGTAGGTGATGCGGGCCTGATGGCGTCCCTTCTCGGGGTCGGCATAGAAGCCCGTGGCTGGAGCCAGCATCACGGTAGCACCATTGTAGCTGAAATCGGTAAGCAACCACTGGCAGAACTTGTCGCTATCGTCGATGGGCAGGTCGACAACGGTATAGAACGCGCCCTTAGGCATGGGGCAGAAGCAGCCCGGGATCTTGTTGATGCCCTCAACGATGACGTTACGGCGGGCAATATACTCATTGTATACACCATCAAAGTATTCTTGCGGGGTTTCCACAGCGGCTTCGGCGAAAATCTGACCGAATGAAGGCGGCGACAGACGGGCCTGAGCCAGACGCATAGCGGTGGCATACACCTCACTGTTACGGGTCACCATGCAACCTACACGGGCACCGCAGGCACTGTAACGCTTCGAGACGGAGTCAAACAGGATGACGTTACGCTCCAGTCCTTCAAGCTGCATCACGCTGACGTGCTTGTGACCATCATAGCAGAACTCACGGTAGACCTCATCGGCAAAGAGATACAAGTCGTATTTCTTCACCAGACCAGCCACCTTCAGCAGTTCCTCATGGGTATATAGATAACCCGTGGGGTTGTTGGGGTTGCAGATCATGATGGCCTTCGTCTTGGGTGTGATAACCTTTTCGAAATCCTCAATGGGCGGCAAGGCAAAACCAGTCTTGATGTCGCTGGGGATGGTGACAATCTTGGCATCACACAGTTTGGCGAAGGTGTTGTAGTTAGTGTAGTATGGTTCCGGGATGATGATTTCATCACCAGGGTTGAGGCAAACGGTAAAAGCCATCTGCAAAGCCTCGCTGCCGCCAGTGGTGACCAGGATTTGGTTGGGGGTCACGTCGATACCATGACGGTGGTAATAGTTGCAAAGTGCACGACGATAGGTAGGGATACCGGCCGAATGGCTGTATTCCAACACTCCGTGACTGGCAGGGAGTTCCTTGGCGGTCTCGGCCAAAGCCTTCAGCGCGCCCTTGGGAGTCTCTATATCGGGCTGACCAATGTTAAGGTGATAAACATGGACACCGCGTTCTTTGGCAGCGTCGGCAAAGGGAACGAGCTTGCGGATTGCCGACTGCGGCAGCTCCAAGCCTTTGTTTGAAATTTTTGGCATAGGATTATTTCTGTATTGTATTCAAGTAATCAGTTGTTGTTGACGGGCGCACCCATTCCGTTGTTGTTGGCCGGAAGGACCTCGGTAGGCTGATCAAGCACACGGCCCTTGATGCGCAGCACCACAGTGGAGTTCTTGACAGCGTTTGAGGTGACGGTGACGGTCTTGTTGATATTGCCAGCGCGGTTGGTCCGATAAGTCACTTTGATGACATCCGACTCTCCAGGGAGAATGGGCTCGTTAGGCCAGCTGGGAATGGTGCATCCGCAGCTCGACTTAGGTTTCTGAACCAGCAGAGGCTCGGTGCCTGTGTTGGTGAAGCGGAATTCGCATTCGCCGTTGCCGTTGTAAGGCACATCACCATAGTCGTGAACGAGTTTTTCAAATTCAATTTCCGGTCCCATCTGAACCGTTTCTTTGTCTTGCGCCTTGGCCGCTCCAGCCATAAGGAGCATGATGCCAAGCAAATAAATCACTTTCTTCATTGCTTATGAAATTAAAAATTGTTGCAAAATTAGGAATTCTTTTGTTACCAATGCCAATTCTTTCGATTTTTCAAACAATTTTCTTCGCTATTCAAAAACCGTACCAAAGCAGCAGTGCGAGTTATCTTATTTTGCCGCTACAGACCTAAAGAAAATCTCCGCGTCTTTCCAGACGGTGTAGTCGCGGGCGTAGAGTAGGTTGAGCTGGTTGAGGGCCTCGTCGTCCATACCTTTTTCTATATAGGATGCCGGATGATAGACCCCCTTTCGGATGCGGGGCAACTTCTGCGTCTCGTTGGCGGGCGAACAATAGCCCACCCACGTTCTGCGACCAAACAAAACGAGGAAAGCATCCTTGAGGAACTGGACGGGCTGCTTCACCACCAAGGCCATAGGCAGCCAGAAAACGATGCTGAACAGGCTGGTCACCACGTCGAAGAGGCGCTTATTGCGGCGGTTGGGCTTGGTGTCGATGGCTTTGATGTCAACAGTGTAGAGGTCGCCACGGGTGTTGATGCTGTTGCTGCCAATGATGCTGAGGCTGTCCTCAGGGGCAATCTTGTAGTCCACATTGGTGGCGTGCCAGTCCACCATCTTGTCGATGATGACCTGGTGCGGCACGTCCTTCGAGCAGAAAATGACTTCCGTAATCTTGTATATTTCAATGATGTCGGGCACTTGCGACAAGTTGCCGATGAAGCCCTCTGGTGCCTCCCCTTGCGACTCCGAACTCACCAAACCGATGAAGTCGGGCTTGATGGAAGTGCTTTCCAGGATGGAATTGACCCGCTGTGTCTCATCTGGACTGCCGACGACAAGGAAGCGTTTCTTCTCCGTCTTCTTCGACTGGAAATCCTCGCTGCCCATCAGGATACCCATAAAACGCGTGAGGCTCATCTCCAAAGCCAACCAAATCATGCCGAAGAGAATCAAGGCTCTTGAAAAACGCAGGCTCTCAGGCAGCAAAGCGTAGAGCACCAAAATCACGGCACTACCGAAAGCCACCCCAAGTATGGCTTTCGCTATGCTGTAGGGCTTGTCGTATCCGCCCGAGAAATATGTCGATAGCAGCCAAATCAAAATGTAAACCGGCAAAACAACCGCAAACAGCATTGTAGGATAGCTACCCGCTCCGCCATATATCGTGCCTTTACCCCAGAAATAGCTGATGGCTGCCAAACCTCCATAGCCCAACACGGCATCAAGGAAAGGTACGGCTGCCTTGTGGAAAAACTGTGACACCAATGCAAAAAATGCCTTGATATAGATGGCTATATTAATAAGGAAAGAGAACGACTTGGCCCAAGTGTTGCCAAAATGCTTCTTGGCGAAAATTTCCATGGCTCGGTAGAAGACAAACACATAATTGACGCTGGTCTTCTTGGTGCTCTCACCTTTATAATGGATGATGCGCGTCTCAGGAAAATAATAGTTCTTGTAGCCGCCTTGCGTGATACGATACGAGAGGTCGATGTCCTCACCATACATGAAGAAGGTCTCGTCAAGAAGGCCGACTTTGTTAAGCGTTTCTTTCCGCATGAGCATGTAGGCACCGGCCAAAATTTCCACTTCGTTAACCTCGTCATTGGAGAGGTGGCCCATATAATACCTGGCGAAATGCTTACTGTGCGGAAAGAGTTTGGTCAAGCCGAACATCTTGTAGAAAGCAGTTTTGGCCGTAGGCAGTCCTCGCTTCGACTCGGGCAGAAACTGGCCTTTGCCGTCAACCATCTTCACGCCAAGGCCACCGGCATCGGGATGGCTGTCCATAAAAGCGATGCACTTCGAGAATGTGTCGTCCTCCACCACCGTATCGGGATTGAGCAGCAACACATACTCCCCTGTTGAAATTCTAATCGCCTGGTTGTTGGCCTTGGCGAAGCCTACATTGTCCTTGTTGGCAATAACCTTCACCTCGGGGAACTTCTGTGCCAGCATCTTCAGGGATCCGTCAACGGAGTTGTTGTCGACCACAAACACCTCACCCTCAATGCCCTGCATGGCGCGGCGCACCGAATAAAGGCATTGTTCGAGGAAATACTCGACGTTGTAGTTGACGATGACGACGGATAGCTTCATGACTCAAGGTATCATTTTCGGGGAAGGATGCGAGTCGAGATTCTCCTTGACGGCTTTGGCGTGTATCTCGTCAACTTCGGGCAGGCCGTCGCTAACGTTTTCGAGGCCGCAGGCATTCATGATTTTCTCTTTCATGTCGCTGTTCTGCATCCAGCCCGTGAACTGTTCTGCACCAGGGCCGTAGGCATAGACCATCACTGGCAGGCAGGTGTGGCTGCCGGTGGAATAGTTGAACGCGATGTTGGTATATTTGCCTTTGGGGTCGGGTAAGGTGAGGCCTCCCGTCTCATGGTCGGCTGTGACGACAACCAGGGTGTTGCCTTTCTCCTTGGCATAATCCAGAGCCACCTTGATGGCACGGTCGAAGTCAAGCGTCTCGTCCACCATCCAAGCCGAGTCGTGGGCGTGGCAGGCGAAGTCAATCTGCGAGCCTTCCACCATAAGGAAGAAGCCGTTCTCAGCATCGTCGAGGGTACGCAGGGCGGTCTCCACGGCACGAGGCAGGAAATCGCCGCGATTGGCGGCATGAGGCATGTGGTCGGGGTTGGCCATCACTGCGTATTTCTTGCAGCTGTAGTCGATGTCGGCCAGCGTGTCGTACACCTTCCAACCGTACTCATTCACCATCTTCCCGATGAGGTCGAGGCTGTCATTGCGTTCGTTGAAGTGCTTGCGTCCACCTCCGATAATCAGGTTGATGTTGTCAGTCTCAGCCAGTTGCATGGCGATGGTTTCATACTTTGAGCGCTTCGGCACCTTGGCGTAGAAGGCAGCAGGCGTGGCGTGGGTGACGTAGCAAGACACCACGATGCCCGTCTCCTTGCCTTGGTCCTTCAGAGCCTCCAAGACGGTTTTCACCGGAATGGTGTCAGGGTTCATGCCCAGCATACTGTTCTTGGTCTTGTGGTCGCTGGCGAGGGCGGTGCCGCTGGCAGCCGAGTCGGTGATTTCGTTGCTGGCCGAGTGGGTGTCAACCACACCGATGTAAGGAAATTGCGCAAAAGACAAGTCCTGTTTGGTGGCCAGCATTGTGGCATACACCTGAGGGAGGCCCATGCCGTCACCTATCATGTAAATCACGTTCATGGCCTTAGCCGGCTCCTGTGCCTTCTCATTCTGTCCGTAGGTCGTCGTCAAGCCCAGGCAAAGCAGGGTGACGAGAGATAACGCTATTCTTTGCATAATAATTGGAATACTAATTTTCGGATGATTTATTGTTTTCTTGCAACAGTTTTCTTCACAGCTTCCACGAT
>JAILDR010000082.1 GCA_024689285.1 Bacteroidales bacterium
TTTGAAAGGTTCGGACATGGTTTGAAATGTTTTAATTTCAGATAGGGTTCTTGGCACAGCCGCATCAAGAGTTCCAAAATGTGAGAAACGATTGTGCAATACGATATCATCTGAAATGCAAAATTACACATTTTTTCCGAAACCACCGCACAAAAACCCAAAGGCAACCCGAAGGCCGCCTCAATCATCCAGTCTCTTCTGCGCTCATGCCGCAACGCGCTCGCACGCCAGCAGCCTCCAACCGAAGCAGCCCGATAGGCAGTAGTTGTGTTTTTATGCTATCGCAATGCCCGTACGCATAATATCATCATACAATGGAGAAGGAAAACGCTGGTCTATCAATACCGGCTCAATCAGACAATTGACTTGAGGAGCAAGCAACCAAAGCGTTGTTGAAACATCCAGCCAATCGTCTTGAACTGCGGGAACAACAACGGCCACGTCAATATCGCTTTCAGGACGAGCGGTTCCTTTGCTGTACGACCCATAGAGATATACTTTGGCATCGCTTATCTCTTTGATTATCGCGACCTTATAAGCTTTTACTATTTCTATCACTTGTTCCTTATCCATTGTTGTAGTGCTTTTGTATCATCAATCAATTGACGACAAAACTCCGGTGTCATCCTTTTTAGCAATTGCTCCTTGTATTCGGGATAGCGACCCTCTATGTTCATGGGCATTAATTGGGCTATCGTCCGCTGTTGTTCTGGCGAAATCTGTTCGTACAACCCGCTTCATATCGACAATTGCGCCAAATTATGAATATAGGGCGGGTCGTCATCTTGCGTCTTGCACCAATAGGATTTCAGTGTCTTTTCTATCACCTGATGGCACATGAAACCCACATACAGCCAACGCTTTACGACATACAAGCCTTCCGGTTTCGATGTCGTAATCGGCCAAATCAAGCCAATAAGCAACTTTTTCCTCTTTTGTCATGTATTTGAATAATCGTCTGCAAAAATAATCATTTTTTCCAAAACCACCACATTTCCAAGAAAAACATAAAGCCCCCCAAAGTCGCGGAGCGACGGCGGACATTAAGCAGGGGTGAAGTCCGCAAGGACGGGAACCCCTGCACCCCTGCCACCCAAAATGCGACTGCCACGGCGTGACGGCCCTCCCACGCGTCTGAAAGACGCAACCTCCCGTAACCGTAGGACAGCGACCTACGGCAGCTCCCCGGCAGGCAGCTCCCCGGTAGGGACAGCGGGGCTTGACCCGCTGACGCTGACGCCGTCCATCCTACCGCAATAAAACACATAGAGACGCCACACTGTGACGTCTCTACAATCTTCATGCGGGAATGGCAAATCTCCCTTCCCTCGGCTTGCGGAATTGGAAATTCCGCCTCCTTGCTAACCGCTTAGTTGGCATCCCACACCAAACGGACACACATGCCAAGATTGCGTGTTGGGGAATACGCATAATTAATACTCTCATCTTCAAAGCGGAAAGCCTTCGCTTGTGGAGTTACTGTCGAACCAGGTTGCTGTTCCACACCAGTGGCCGTCCAATAATTACCATACATGTACCAGCCATCCTGCGAATAGTGGTAATTGTACTCATAGTAATAACTACCTTGACGGTAGCCGAGAGCAGGCAGGAACACACATCCGGCATTAAGAAGTTCATTCACCAGATTAATATAGCCAGAACCAGTAAATTTATGAATTTTATTTGTCTTGTTCCATTCAGTATAACTGGAAGTGGATCCGCCGTTATAGCCATCAGGCGCTATGAAAATGCCATTTGTAATCACCAACGCGACGAGGGATGTACCATTATACACCGGCTGCTTCCAAGTTGCCCTCAGGAAACGTTTACCTGATCTCGAACTGAGAAGGTATTGCCATTCGGCTGCCGTCAGCGTGCGCCAATTGTCGCCATAGTCAGTCCCTATGAGTGCACACCCCCAGTCTGTTCCATCAGCCCGGCTCAGGTTCCTTGATCCGTCCACCCAATCGTCTTCTGATATAGTAGTAGGGGAATGAAATCCCCAGCTGAATCGATCCATTTCATCGCTATTAGTTATATGAATCCCATTTGTACCCGTACCCGAAGTAGAGTTTATGGCACCAAAACCAGGGCACTCGTCAATCTGGTTATCGTGGAAGTCCCACACCAGTTGGTTGGGGTTGGCCGCGTTACACTTCAGGTTGGCCCTCGAGAAATAGACTTTCTTGTTCACACTCACCGAGAATTGGGTCAACGTACCATCACTTGTCTTAACGGCGTATGCTGCCGCAGGCGGATCAGGCAAAGGCAAAGGATTGTTGATGCTGATGCCAGAGTTGATGTAGGTGTTGTAACCCATTTCATGAACCTCTACGGTGCTACCAATGGTAAGACCTCCTGCGTTATCAAGGTCGGTGCCGGGCAGCAGGATGGCCCATCTGTGGGTGGAGACACCATCCTCGCTATAAAGGGTGATGTTGCCATTGGTTTGGCCTTCGGTGGCCACAATGGCAGTCTCAGCGGTAGGATTGGCGAAGTTGACGGTGGCCAGCGTAGGCACACCTGACAAGGTAACGACATAACCATCCTCCACCAATCCTTGATTCTGAAGGTCGAACCTCACCAAGGCGCACTTGTTCTTCAGCGTGGCGGAATAGCTGGTGTTTTCAGCAGAGTAAGTCTGTTTGGAAGCGCCGTAGGAAAGCACGGGCAGGTTTCCGCTCTGGTCGGCAATGCTGATGCTGAGTGAAGTGGTTTCTCCTTCAGTAAGCGTTCCAGTAACAGCCGCGTTGCCCAAGAAGTAGAAGTGAAGGTTGTCGGCGACAGTTGCATCTGGGTAGATGGTACCGTCGAAACATGCACCGTTGAACGTCAGCATGCCCACATATTCGCCATTGTGGCCCACATAGAGCTGGTCGCCGCTGGAGAAGGAAAACAATCCGTAAGCCGGAGCGATGTTGTGTTTTTCGCCGTTATTGTCCTTGCCGTCCTTGTCGCCCACGTTCACGGTGATGTGAACCCCCGGGTTGGTAGGCGTGGTGTTGCCCGTGGTGGGTGTTTCCTGTTTCTTGCATTGGCTCATACCAAGAACGAGAGCCAAGGCCATGATGATTGTGCTAAATTTTTTCATTGTAGATTGATGTGTATTTAGTTGTTTTCCTGTTTTTTACGTTTTTTTGAAAATGCGTAGGCCGCGCCAGCCGCAGCCATGATGAAGAGTCCGCTGCCGAGCGGTACGGCGTCGCCGAATTGCTCGGTGCCGATGTTGAAGCCTCCGTGGCCACCGCCATTCTCGCCGCCGAATTGTTCGACCGAGATGTTGAAGCCAGTGCCGTTGCCTCCCGTAGTGCGCATGATGCTTTCGTTAGAAGCGCCAGCCTCCGTTTCTGCGCCTTTGCCAAACAACCCTCCACCCGTTTGGGCGTTCAGGTTGCCCGCTGTCAGCCCCATGGCCGCCAGCCCAAGCGCAAACGCGACAGTTTTCAAAGATTTGGTTGTTTTCATTTAGTTGAGATTTAAGGATTTAAGGATTTAAAGATTTAAAATTAAACATTTCAGATTTCAAGATTTCAAGATTTCAAAGGCTGGGGTTGTTTTTTGCCGCCCCGCCAGGCACAAAAAAAATCCAAGACAAGCCATTCCAGCCTGTCTTGGACTAAGGGTATGCGAAAACTCGGAAAGGAGATTTACCCCCTCCCCCGAATTTTTGCTTGATTTATCGATATTCAATATATTAAAAAGGTTTTTCATTCCTTTTCCTCTATTTTGAAGCTGCAAAAATAGTCCATTTGACCCAACCCAAAACCTCCTTCCGAAGGTTTTGCAAATCCCAAAACAAATTTTGCAAAATCAGCAATAATTGCAGATTCTGAAACCGTTTTTGCAGATTCTACAGATCGGACTTTGCAGATTTTGAAAGTCAAACAAGAAGGTAATTGGGGGCTGTTATTCCACGCCAGTGGTGTCGCGCATCCAGGCCGTCACGGTCTGTCCAATGCGTTGTTTGAAGGCCGCACTGAAGGTGCTGTAGCTTCGGAAGCCGCTCTCGG
>JAILDR010000084.1 GCA_024689285.1 Bacteroidales bacterium
ATATGGCGGTAGAACTCGAAGCGGGTTAGGAAGCGCTTCTCGGCACCCAGGGCGCAGTTGTACTTACCCTCGGTTATGGTGCTGGTGAAATCCTCGAAAGAGAAATAGTTGAAGTTGTTGAGACCTGTGGAGCCGACATTACTGATGATGTTGCCGCCATAGACAGGCGAGATGTGGGTGCTGCCGGAGACGTTGCCATAGTAGGCGCAGTTCATCACCATAGTTCGGATGTCGGTGTTGGTGGAGGCGTAGTTGTTGTAGCCCACTATGCCGCCGCCGTCGGTGCCGCCGCTGACATCGGCGTAGCTATAGCAGTTGATGACGCGCGAGGTGCCGTCGAGCAGGCCCACGATGCTGCCCACGTAGCCAGTTCCAGAAACGGTGCCGCCGAGCACGCCGCAGTTGTAGATTCGGCTGGCGCCGGCAGCCTCGTTGACTATGGCACCAATATTGCCACTGCCACTGACATTTGCCGAGCTGATCATCACGTTCTTGATCTTTCCACCGTCGACGTAGCCAAACAGCGGTCGGCTGAGGCTAAACGGGTGAAAAGCGCCATCAAACTTACCCCTAAAGGGGTCGGAGACCGTCCCTATCGTAACATCGGCCTCAAAGCCTTCATTCGCAACATAATAGAGTGTCATCACCGTCATCTCGCTGGCCTTGTTCACATAGTGCGGAGCCTCATCCCAAATAGCCAGATTCGACCTATAGGCCCAGTCATTGTCCTTGACGGCAATGGCCTTTACCATTTGAAGTACAGATAAATCGAACGGGCCAGCATAAAGAATACCGCCAAAGTTGGGGGCGGTCTCGTCAAAATTGCCATCACCCAAGATGTAGTATATCGCAGCCCCTTGTGTGTCGGTAGTGATGGTTATCTGTTGCGTCATACTATTGAATGTAATCACAGGCGTGGCGCAATGGAAGGGTTCCGGCAAATTATAGGTGGCCACCGTTGACATGTCGCTGCCATCGGTGCAGCGGGCTGCAATGGCCTTGAAGTGAACGTTTTGCTCCACAAAAAGAGATGCCGTGTAAAGTGTCCCGTCCTCTGGGGTGGACAATGCAGGTTCTGTTTGGCCGTCGCCCCAAACCACATAATAAACAGGTGCATTGTTGGGCGAGGTGATGGTCATCGTGCCTTGGATGGGGTCGTAAGTGAATGTCGGTTCCTCGCAGGTGAAGGTGGAACTTTCAAACACCCATTTGTGATTATTGTCAGCACGTTGCAGTTGCAATTTCAACGCATTATTGTCTCGATAGATAAGGCAGTATTGATCGCAGTTGTTGGCATACCTTTTTGCTTTGGGGATAAGGTAGTGATAGCCATTGGTAGGAGCTGTAGAAGTTTGGGCTATGGCAAATTGGATATTATCAGTTGTAGCCATATCTTCCACTGGCACAATGGTAGTAGTGAGGGCAGAGTTGCCACTTCCCAATGCTACGCCGGTATATTCCAAGCACTGGCCTGTCTTTGCATTGATGATGGCATAGTAGTTGAGCCAATCGTCGGAGGCCACTTGGCGAATAAACCAACGGTCGTTGCTCTCACCGGCGTTGGATGTGCTGGCATTGGCGTTGCTTCCCGTTGGAGGAATAATATAGTAGCTACTGGCATTGGCATTATGAATGCGGATGTAGTGGGCGCAATCATCGTCACTCAATGTGAAAGGCAATACGGGTTCCGGGATATGGTCGGATGGAATGATGTTCCAATAGAGCCTTACATCAATTTTGGAATTATTGGCATCCATGGAATAAGTGGCATTGTTGTCGTATTTGCGGAGGAAAAAATAAGTTTTGGCTTTTGCCTCGATGCGATAACTTCCGTCGGTGGCCTGACGTAGCATGAACTTAAAGTCGTTGGAATTGCCGTTGGTCGATTTCAGGCGCACCGTGCCTTCGCTGTTGCAGGAGAGGTAGAAGCCGGTCGAGTCGTTCATAATGTAGAAACTCCCATCTCCCGCATCCTCAAGTGACCACTCCATGCGAGGACGCATAAGGCTGTAGGTGTTCAACTCGTAATCGCTACCGTTGGCTACGCCTGGCAACATGCAGAAAGCGGTATTTGCGAGATTGCGAAAGATGAATTTCTTGCTGTAGTCGAAGCTGCTCACCATCTCCGAATTGGGGCGGTTGTCCTTCATCACGATGGCTTTGACCAAACCGAAACCTTCATCTGGAAAAGCTGCCGAGTACACCTGCCGCGTGGCTGAGGTTGTCGGGTCGGTGCCATCAGTGGTGTAATAGACGGTGGCATCCGTGGTATTTGTGGCAGTGATGGTGATTTGCCCACCACCACGACTGATGCTGATGGTGGAGAGGCCGTCAATGGTCCATTCGCCGGAATTTGTGGTCAACTTGTCACCCCATATCGTGTAGTGAGTATGAGAGCCACTTGGGGCATCACAACCTATGTAAGTATAGTAATAATATCCGTTATTATTCTTGAACGACATTGTTTTTATGCCCCATTTCCCATCTCCCAAATAAACCAACGCGAACCGAGCCCTGAAATAATGGATTGACGTTTCAAGGTTCCCCCCGCTAGTCATAGAGAATGTCCAATTATCGTTGCCGTTGTTGGAGTTGTATAAGGTCAGAAACGAGTTTGATCCAGCTGCTTCTGCTGCCACGTTTTTCAGATAGAAGCCTCCGTTGCCGGCGTTCACCATAATCCATTGCTGGCGGGTGTCATCATCGTCGGCGAGTTCAACATATCCCGCACTATAGGAATCGCCTTCTGACCACTGCAATGACCGCCCGGATAAAGAGCTGCTTCGGATATTGACAGGTGTAGGTGTCTGCCCCACTGCCCCGCTCCATCCGCCTATTACGAGCAGCGCGAGCGCGAGCAGGCGCAGCATGAGCCTCGGCGTGGCGGTTTCTTGTCTCTCGATATTCTTGTTTTCCAATGTATTTCTCATTTTCATTTGAATCTCGTTGTTTTGAATTTTCGTAAAACAAATGTCCAAACAACAACCATAGCCAATAGCTACAACTGCGATTTGGGTTGTTTGTATGATAAGAAAGGGTTATCCCTTCTCCGCTATCGTCTTGTTATGTGCCTGCGGAGGAAGATTGGGGACACCTGGCACTCGATGCATAATCTGAAATGCTGAAATGTCCTTCAACAAAGGAAAAGCAACTCTCTTCAAATTGATAATTTTGATAATTATTTATTTTAAACATTTCCATAACATAATTTATTAAAAATCACCCAAATATGTATCGCAGGCGACACATAAGGATAAGACTGCAAAAATAGCATTTTTTCTAATATGTAGTGTTTTTATTGGATTATTTTTCCACCATCTTAGATGGGGATAAAAATCACTGATTATCAATAAGTTATAGATAGAAATACACGCAATTTCCTGAAAAATCGAAAAAAAAGGACGAGTTAAAGGAAAGGAACCATGTAAATGGGAAGAAAGACGAAGCCGTCATCCAACAAACACTGTTTTTGCACGAAATCAAGATTTTTTGGTCAAATGCACAAGCACACCAAGGCAGCCAGCACCATCAGCAGCGGGATAATCTTGCTGCGGATGTTCTGCTCCTTGAAACCGAAGACACCATAGACGAAGGAGACGATGAGACGGACACCATAGAGAATCAGGGGGATGATGACAACCACCGCCGCTTCTTGCTTCAACCCGGTGAGATAGATCACGTCGGCGACGGTGACAAAGAGTGCCATGGCGACGATGCCCCAGCGCCACTCGAAGGGCTGCTCCTTGCGCTTGGGCAGCCAGATGAGGAGGAACATGGCGGCCATCATCAGGAAGTCGTAAATCGTGTACCACGCCTGGATGGTGGCGGGCGAGATGCTCTCCTTGCTGAGAAGGAACTTGTCGTAGACGCCGCTCAAAGCCACCAAGACGGCTGAGCCGAGCAGCATGAAGACCCATTTGTCGGACCTGAAAATGATGCCCTCCAACTTGCCCGAACGGTTCATGAAATAGAACGAGATGATGGCCAGGACCACACCCGTTCCCTGAAGCCAGGTCAAGCTCTCATGAAACACGATAAACATCAGGATGACGGTGATGGCAGGCCTCAGCTGGTTGACGGGCCCCACCACGGTGATGGGCAGGTGCTTCATGGCAGAGTAGCTGAACATCCAGGAGCAAAGAATAAGCGCGGTTTTGCCAAGGATGAGCAGGTGCTGATATGCCGAAAGGGGCTCGATGAAGAGCAGCTTCATGAAGTCGGAGGTGAAGATATAAGGCTTGGTTTGCGAGAGCACCACAAAAGGCAGAAAGACCAGGGCGCTGATCATCGTGCTGAAAAACAGCACCGGAATAATGGCGTTGCCCACGACGGTTTGCTTCTTGAAGATGTCGTAGAAGCCGAGCAACACGGCTGAAGTTAGGGAAAGGATTACCCACATATAAACAACTAACTAAAAAACATCCTCGTGAGTCCCTGTATCGTATAAATAAAGCTCACAACGATTTCTCACAATACGGTAAACCAAGACCCAATCAAACTGGATGTGACATTCGCGATAAGCCTTATAAGTGCCTGAGAGTTGATGATCCTTATACTTTGGATCCAATGAAATTCCTTCAGCCAATTGGCGCACTACATCGTTAAGCAAAGAAACATCCAAACCTCGCTTTTTTGCCAATTTGTATGCTTTCTTGTACTTGTTAGAAAATACGATGTTCATCATAGACCCTATGAGTTTATCTTTTCCAAATATTCGTTAAAGTCTTTGCATTTTGTGGTACGACCATTCTTGAAATCATCGATGGCTTCATCAATACCTGATTTTTTCTTTGTGGTCTTGGCCTTGCTAATACCATCAAGTTTCAACAACGCAGAAATCAGTCCTTTCAAAGCAGGATTGGTAGCATCATATTGCAATGTGATAGTTTCCATATCAATTCAATTTTAATTCGCTGCAAAAATACGAAATATTATTGATTCACTCATTCTTTCTAAATAAATCAATGTATACGGGCAGGTGGTCGCTGAAACCGCCGATGTAGTGGGGACCGAGATAGGTGCGGAAAGGCTTCTTGCCGCGATGGGTCTCGTCGTCCTCCAACATGAAATCGGCATGGAAGATTCTTGCGCTACCCTCTTGGTAATGAAGACCTTCCCTATCGTCCATCACGGCTGGGGTGACAATGATTTGGTCGAAAATCTGCCAGTCGGCCTGATGCTTCAAGGTGCCTTCAAAGCCCAGCGTTCCCGCATCGCCAAAAAGATTGACCAGGCAGCCTTTTCCACCTTCAGAAGGACGGCGAGCCCTTAAAACGTCGTGAACGCTTTCGTCAGAAGGCGTGTCGTTAAAGTCGCCCATGATGATGATTTTAGGTGCGTAACCATCGGGGGCGGCGGCCATGATGGAATCGACTTTGGCACGCAAAATAGATGCCGAGCAGGAGCGTGAGCCTACGGTTTCCAACTCGCCGCTGTAGCGTGAGGGCCAGTGGTTGACAAAGACGTGGAGGGTGTCAGCATAAGCCACGCTGGAAGCGTCGACTCCTATGAATTTCGCATACAAAATATCCCTCGAATGATACGCCGTGTCCCCGGGGTTATAATACGGGAACACCCTGCTTTCAACCAGTCGGAAATGGTCAAGGGAATAGACAATGGCCGGGGCGATGCCGCGCTCGTCGGGACCTTCGTAATGCACCCAACGGTAATTATGTTTCTTCAGAGGTGTCTGCGCAAAGAGGGCGTGCAGCACGTATTCGTTTTCCACCTCACACATGCCGAGGATGCCCAAGTGGCGGTTCTCCGACATGGCCAGGATTGCCTTGTACATGTTGTTGCGCTTCTTGTAGAAACGGCTTTTGGTCCAATGCTGCATGCCGTCTTCGGTGAAAGCATTGTAGGCCCGTGTGCTGTCGACAAAGGGGTCGAAGAAGTTCTCCACATTCCAAAAGGCGATGCGGATGCCGCGTCCTCCCTCCTGCGCATGGCCGACAAGGGGAAACAAGACATAAGCCACAATAAACAACCATAAGAAGCGTTTCATAAGCCGAAGAAAATATGCCGCAAATGTAAGAAATGTTTTCTATTTTTGCGCCATGAAAACTAAAATCGTCATATCGTTGCTGATGCTGGCTGCGGGGCTTGCAACAAGGGAAGCGGCTGCCCAGAATGCAGACTTCTGGGACGGCATCGAGACTTTCGACGGCCCGACGGACAACAACCCTATACTGGCTGCACAGATAGACTTCTATTTCGACAAATTGGTCTCTCCCCTACCCGACTCTATCACCTCGGAAATCCGTCGCCTGATAGACAGGACGGGCGAGAATACCGGTCTGCGCGACTTCATGCTTTGGCATCTGCTCGCAAAATACCAGCATCCTGAATACATGAGCCACGACCAAGTGTTTGTCTTTCTCTACGACAATTACTTTTCCCAGCTGGAAATCAAGGACCTGAGCGACCGAAACCTGGAGATGATTCAGGACAAGGCGGAACGCTTGAGGCGACTGGCTTTGCTCAAAGCAGCCCCCGATTTCCGGATAAACGATTCCACCAGCCTATATGCTATGGCCGGCGAATACCTTCTTCTGTTTTTCTACGACCACGACTGCGGCCTCTGCCAACAGGAAATGCGCGACCTGGATTCCGTTGCGCAAAAACACGACAACCTCACCGTCGTTGCCATCGATTTGAACACCGACGACAAACTTGCAGATGAATTATACGAAGCCTATGACATCGAAACCACACCGCTGATTTACGTTCTCGACCGCAACAAACGCATCATTGCCAAGAAGATACAGGCAAAACAGCTTGATTGGGTTATCGAATGAGATTTCGTTTTGTAAAATGAATAAAAATACCTATTTTTGCATGTTCTTTATCAACCTAAACCATCATACACTTGCATTATGGACACAAAAGCATTATTCAACATAAGCTACGGGCTTTACGTCCTGACCACCAACTACGACAACATTGACAACGGCTGCATCGTGAACACGGTGACACAAGTCACCAGCAACCCGATGCAGATTGCCGTGACGGTCAACAAGGGCAACTATACGCACGACCTCATCAAAGACTCGTGCGTCTTCAACGTCAGCATGTTGACCACCGAGGCACCGATGAAAGTCTTTGAGCATTTCGGGTTCCAATCGGGACGCAAGGTGAACAAGTTTGCCGACTGCGAGTCAGAACACCGCGCCGTGAACCATGTGCTTTACATCCCTAAGTACACCAACGCCTATCTGGCTTGCCGGGTCACCAAGAGCATCGACTTGGGCACACACACCCTGTTCATCGCCGATGTGCTTGACGCCCAAGTGCTTTCCGACCAACCATCCCTGACCTACGACTATTACCAAAAGAACATCAAGCCCAAGCCACAGCCCCAAGCCGAAAAGCCCAAGGACGGCAAACGCCGCTGGGTCTGCAAGGTGTGCGGCTACGTCTACGAAGGCGACTTCCTCCCCGACGACATCGAATGCCCGCTCTGCAAACACGGGAAGGAAGACTTCGAAGAAATATGAAAGGCAACTGAAATCGATTCAAAAACAACCCATATTATGCAACAGATACAATTAACCGAAAACATTTATTACGTCGGCGTCAACGACCGCCGTACCGACCGTTTTGAAAACCACATGGAGCTGCCCAATGGCGTCTCCTATAACTCCTACCTCATCGTGGACGACAAAGTCGCCTTGATTGACCCTGTTGAGGCTGGTTTCATCGAGGAATACCTCTTCAAGGTGAAGTCGGTGCTGCAAGGCCGCAAAGTCGACTACCTTGTTATTAATCACGACGAGCCCGACCACAGCAGCAGTATTGCCGCCGTACTGAGGGAATGGCCTGAAGTGCAGGTGGTAGGCAACGCCAAGACCTTCGCGCCCTTGGAGGCTTTCTACGGCCCCGTCGAGAACAAGAAGGTGGTTGCCGAAGGCGAGACCCTGGGGCTCGGCAAGCACACCTTGCAGTTCTTTATGGCTCCGATGGTGCATTGGCCCGAATCGATGGTGACTTACGAACAGACGAGTGGCATCGTCTTCAGCAACGATGCTTTCGGCGGCTTCGGCACCCTTAATGGCGGCATCTTCGACGACCAAGTCAATTTGGCATTTTATGAAGACGACATGCGCCGCTATTATGCCAACATCGTCGGCAAAGTAGCCATGCAAGCCCTGAAAGCCATCGAGAAGCTTGGCGGATTGGAAATCAAGATGATAGCCCCGTCGCATGGACTGGTTTGGCGCAGCAATTTGGCTTGGGTAGTCGGAAAATACACCCAATGGAGCAAGCAGGAAAGCGAAGAGGGCATCGTCATCGTCTATGGCTCCATGCACGGCAACACCGGCGTGATGGCCGACATCGTGGCTCGTGGCGCGGCCGAGGCCGGCATCAAGGAAGTGAAGGTTTATGACGTGGCCAAGACCGAGGTCAGCTTCATCATGAGCGACATCTGGAAATACAAGGGTGTCGTCATCGGTGCCTGCGCCCACTACGCCAGCATGTTCCCCGACATGACCCTGTTGACGCACGAAATCAACGAGTTCAAGCCGAAGGACAAGTGTTACGGCCTCTTCGGCGGCATGAGCTGGAGCGGCGGCGGCGTGAAGACGCTGGCCAAATACGCCGAGGAAGGCAAATGGAACCTCGTGGCCGAGAGCGTCGAGGTGAAGGGCGCGCCCATCCGCGAAGAGGATTGGGACAAGCTATACAACCTTGGCAAGGCTGTGGCTGAGGCGATTAAAGGTTAAGCCTCCACCCTTTCACGATTAAAAAAAATCTCCACCCAAACGGATGGAGATTTTTTTCATGTCCTATTAATATAAATAGGTGTGGTAGAGACGGAACACCGTATCTACCAACAACCAATTATTTATACTCAGCCAACACGTCCTTGACGCGGTCAGGAGTCATACGGCCGTAAACCTTGTCACCGACTTCGATGACGGGGGCCAGACCGCAGGCACCGACGCAGCGGAGGCAGGTCAGAGAGAACTTGCCGTCGGGAGTGACCTCGCCGACGTTGATGCCCAGCTGACGCGTCAGCTCGTCAAGCACCTTCTCGGCACCACGCACGTAGCAAGCAGTACCCAAGCAAACGCTGATCGGGTATTCGCCCTTGGGGGTCATGGTGAAGAAGGAATAGAACGACACGATGCCGTAGACTCTTGAAACCGGGATGCCCAGTTCCTTAGCCACCAGCTCCTGGACCTCAGCAGGCAGATAGCCATACTCGCCCTGAACCTTATGCAGCACATTGATGACCTCACCCGGCTTGTTGCCGTACGACTTGCAGACGTTCTTGATGAAGTTAATCTTAGCTTCTGATAATTTAATAACTGCCATAATTATTTCCTTTCTATTATTTACTTATTGAATTACTCGCTGATCTCGACGTGTTCTGACTTGTCGAAATAGTGGGTGTGCAGCAGTTCGTGTGACTTGTGGCCGCAAGGCTCACCAAGATACTCCTTGTACAACTTGATGATCGAAGGATTCTCATGCGACTTACGGATGGGTTTGCCAGCATCCTCGCGGTAGATGGCTTCCGTACGCTTCTTGATGATCTCGCTGTTGCCGTGATGGTAGGGCTGACCGGCGCCGCCGACGCAACCGCCGGGGCAGGCCATGACCTCGATGGCATGGAACTGTTCCTTGCCTTCGCGCACTCTCTCGAGGAGCTTGCGGGCGTTGGACAGACCGTGGGCAATACCGATGTGGATTGGGGTGCCGTCAAAGTCGACCCAAGCGTCACGGATACCTTCCATACCACGGAGCTCAGTGAAGTCAATCTTAGGCAGCGGCTTGCCGGTGAACACCTCGTAGGCGGTACGGGTGGCAGCTTCGATCACACCACCAGTGGCGCCGAAGATGACGGCAGCACCTGTGGATTCACCCAGCGGGTCGTCATAGTCTTCGCTCGGCATATCCTTCAGGTTGAGGTTGAACTGCTTGATCAAGCGAGCCAACTCACGGGTCGTCAGAACGTAGTCGATGTCGGGATTGCCATCCTTGTAGAATTCCTTACGCTTGCTTTCGTACTTCTTAGCCAAGCAAGGCATGATGGAGACGACGACGAGGTCTTCTCTCTTGATGCCCATCTTGACGACCCGTGAGTTGGCTCGCTTGATCAAGCAGTTCAACCTCAACCTGAAGGACATGCCGAGCGAAGACTACGACGACCCGCTGGGCGAATCCACGGGTGCCGCCGTCATCTTCGGCGCCACTGGTGGCGTGATCGAAGCTGCCACCCGTACCGCCTACGAGGTGTTCACCGGCAAGCCGCTGCCTAAGATTGACTTCACTGAGCTCCGTGGTATGGAAGGTATCCGTGACGCTTGGGTCGACTTTGACGGCACTCCAATCCACATCGGTATTGCCCACGGTCTGTCCAACGCCCGCAAGCTCCTCGAGAGAGTGCGCGAAGGCAAGGAACAGTTCCATGCCATCGAGGTTATGGCCTGCCCTGGCGGTTGCGTCGGCGGCGCTGGTCAGCCCTACCACCACGGCAACAGCGAAATCATCAAGAAACGTACGGAAGCCATCTACCGCGAGGATGCTGGCAAGCCGATCCGTAAGTCGCATGAGAATCCTTCGATTATCAAGCTGTACAAGGAGTATCTTGGTGAGCCCTGTGGCCATCTGTCACACGAACTGCTGCACACTCACTATTTCGACAAGTCAGAACATGTTGAGATCAGCGAGGATTAATAACCAGTAAAAAATAGAAAGGAAATATACTATGGCAGTTATTAAATTATCAGAAGCTAAGGTTAACTTCATCAAGGACGTCTGCAAGTCGTTCGGCAACAAGCCGGGTGAGGTCATCAATGTGCTGCACAAGGTTCAGGGCGAGTATGGCTATCTGCCTGCTGAGGTCCAGGAGCTGGTGGCTAAGGAGCTGGGTATCCCGGTTTCGAGAGTCTACGGCATCGTGTCGTTCTATTCCTTCTTCACCATGACGCCCAAGGGCGAGCACCCGATCAGCGTTTGCTTGGGTACCGCTTGCTACGTGCGTGG